>NZ_JBQSYH010000008.1:0-227835 GCF_052379125.1 Halomonas sp. AOP13-D3-9
AAAAGCCTGCATCCTAAGATGCAGGCTTACTTACACAAGAACTAAAGTGCCCAGTACTTAGTGTGAGCGCTTAAGCGACGTCAAAGCGATCTGCGTTCATCACTTTCGTCCAGGCGGCGACGAAGTCTTTAACGAACTTCTCGTCGTTATCGTCCTGAGCGTAGACTTCTGCGTAAGAGCGCAGCAACGAGTTAGAACCGAACACCAGGTCAACACGGGTAGCCGTCCACTTCACGGCATCTGTTTGACGGTCGCGGATCTCATAGGCATTTTTGCCCACTGGCTTCCAGCTGTTGCCCATATCGGTCAGGTTGACGAAGAAGTCATTGGTCAACTGGCCTTCACGGTCGGTGAATACACCGTGCTTGGTGCCGCCGTAGTTGGTGCCGAGCACACGCATACCGCCCAGTAGCACGACCGTTTCGGGCCCTGTCAGCCCCATCAGTTGAGCGCGATCCAGCAGCAGCTCTTCCGGCTTAACTACGTACTCTTTCTTCTGCCAGTTGCGGAAACCATCCGCCAGCGGCTCTAGCGGCTCGAACGACTCGCCGTCGGTCATCTCGGCAGAGGCATCGCCACGCCCTTTCACGAAAGGTACGCGAACGTCATAACCTGCCGCTTTGGCGGCTTTCTCAATGGCGAAACTACCGGCCAGAACGATCACGTCGGCAAGGCTGGCGCCGGTGTCGGCAGAGATCTTCTCATACACTGCTAATACACTGGAGAGACGCGCAGGCTCATTGCCTTCCCAATCCTTCTGGGGCGCCAAACGAATGCGGGCACCGTTGGCACCGCCGCGCATGTCGGAACCGCGGTAAGTGCGTGCGCTGTCCCAGGCAGTGCTGACCATGTCACTGATGCTCAGGCCTGCTTCGGCGATTTTCTGCTTAACGACTTCTTCGCTGTAGTCGGTGCTGCCAGCCGGGATGGGATCCTGCCAGATCAGGTCTTCAGCGGGCACTTCCGGGCCGATGTAGCGCGATTTCGGGCCCAGGTCACGGTGGGTCAGTTTGAACCATGCTTTAGCGAAGGTTTGCTTGAAGTACTCCGGATCCGCCATGAATTTTTCACAAATGGCGCGGTAGGTCGGATCCATTTTCATGGCCATATCCGCATCGGTCATGATCGGATTGTGACGGATAGAGGGGTCGCTAGCGTCAACCGGCTTGTCCTCTTCCTTAATGTTCACCGGCTCCCACTGGTGAGCGCCTGCGGGGCTCTTGCGCAGTTCCCACTCGTGTCCAAACAGCAGGTCGAAATAGCCCATGTCGAACTGAGTCGGATTGGTGGTCCAGGCGCCTTCAATGCCGGATGTCACCGCATTGCTCGCTTTGCCACCCATGGTGGGGTTGCCCCAACCGAAGCCCTGATTTTCAACGTCAGAGGCTTCTGGTTCAGCAGCCAGCGCAGCCGCGTCGCCGTTACCGTGACACTTACCCACGGTGTGTCCACCGGCGGTTAGCGCAGCCGTTTCTTCGTCGTTCATAGCCATGCGTGCGAAGGTTTCGCGTACATGCTGAGCCGTCAGCAGCGGGTCAGGGACACCGTTAACGCCTTCGGGGTTAACGTAGATAAGCCCCATCTGTACGGCGGCTAACGGGTTTTCCATGGTTTCGGCATTTTTAACGTCACCGTAGCGCTCGTCAGAAGGCGCCAACCACTCTTTCTCATCGCCCCAGTAGATGTCTTTTTCTGGGTGCCAAATATCTTCGCGACCAAAGGAGAAGCCATAAGCGGGTAGCCCCATGGATTCATAGGCAACGGTACCTGCCAGGATCATCAGGTCGGCCCAGCTGATCTTGTTGCCATACTTTTTCTTGATAGGCCACAGCAGGCGACGCGCTTTATCCAGGCTGACGTTATCGGGCCAGGAGTTGAGCGGTGCAAAACGCTGGCTACCGGTACCACCGCCACCACGGCCGTCAGCAAGACGATAAGTACCCGCGGAGTGCCACGCCATACGGATCATCAAACCACCGTAGTGACCCCAATCGGCAGGCCACCAGGCTTGGCTGTCGGTCATCAGCGCATGGACGTCTTGCTTGAGCGCGTCAAAATCAAGCTTTCTGACCTCTTCCCGATAGTCGAAATCAGTATCCATCGGGTTTGTTTTGTGGTCATGCTGGTGCAAGATATCCAGGTTGATCCCTTCCGGCCACCAGTCTTTGTTCGACGTGCCCGTGGAGGTATTACCACCATGCATTACAGGACATTTACCACTCATAGCTCTCTCCCTTTTTTGCTTTTGTCTTGGTTGCACTCATCTTAAGCTACCAAGTCAACTGACGGTGAGCGCCCTTACGATAGTGCTATCGCTCTGCCTGCTGTGCAGGGAAAGGGCGTTTCACTCACTTGGTACTGTTTTAAAGCAGATCCTTCATAGGCACAATTTGCTTTTAGTGACCGATCTAATAGCTTTTATACATCGGCAGTCTGCTAGCGCTACAGTGGTTAAAATTCTTCGGTGTCGATATCTGCCTGCTGGGCCTCGCTGTAGCGGGCGCCTGCTACTTGGTCTGGCGTCATCATGGCATTCAACTGAGACAAGCTGGTGACATCAAGGTGCAGCGTTTCCGCTGCTAAGTTCTCGCGCATATGTTCAGGCGAGCGGGTACCTGGAATAGGGATAATATCCTCCCCTTGAGCCTTCAACCACGCCAGTGCCAGTTGCCCTGGCGTGACGCTTAAGGCCTGCGCCAGCGCCACCAGGCGGGCAAATAGCGTTAGGTTGTGTGGGTAGTTCTCGGCACTAAAGCGCGGCATATGTCGGCGCATATCGCCCTCTTCTAGGCGCGCCGGGTCTTTGATAGCGCCAGTTAAGAAACCTCGCCCCAGCGGGCTAAACGCTACCAGAGCAACATCCAATTCTCGACACGCATGAATCAACGCAATTTCAGGATTGCGCGTCCACAGCGAGTATTCCGACTGCACCGCGGCAATGGGATATTCGGTGACCGCGCGGCGCAGCGTTAGCGCAGAAATTTCAGATAACCCCACGCCACCAATTTTGCCTTCTTCCACCAGGCGCCCCAGCGCACCCACGCTCTCTTCAATGGGGACTTGGCGATCCATGCGGTGCAGGTAGTAGAGATCTAAATGGTCGGTACGCAGGCGCGCAAGGCTTGCTTCGCACTGCTTGCGCAGGGTTTCCGGGCGGCCATCAATGACCCGCTTGCCTGACTCAGGGTCCATCGCCATGCCGCATTTACTGGCCAGAAAGAGTTGGTGCCGCTTTCCCTCCAGGGCGCGCCCGACCACTTTCTCATTGGCCGTGGCGCCATACAGCGTGGCGGTATCGAAGTGGCGATAGCCCATATCAAAGGCCTCATCCAACGCCCGTAGGGCTGCGCTTTCCGGCACAATGCTGCCGTAACCGTGGGAGAGGTTCATACAGCCCAGACCAATCGAAGGGGCATTTACGGCATTAAGGCGCTGAAAGAAGCTCGACATCGATATTCCCATCATTAAAAGAACCGTTTTATAACGTTTCACCGCCAAACTGCAGCGCGGCTAAATGACGATAGAGCGCGCTGGTGGTGAGCAATTCCGCGTGAGTGCCCGCCGCTACCAGTTTCCCACCCTCAAGCACCAGCAGGCGATCAGCGGCGATGACAGTCGCCAGCCGATGGGCGATCACGATGCTGGTGCGCCCGACCATCAGCCGATCCAGCGCGTGCTGCACCAGCCGCTCACTCTCCGCATCCAAGGCGCTGGTGGCTTCATCCAACAGCAGTACCGCAGGATTTTTGAGCAGCGCCCGAGCGATAGCGAGCCGCTGACGCTGGCCACCAGAGAGCTGCACGCCACCGGGGCCTAGGGGTGTATCAAAACCTTGGGGTAGCGCATCGATAAAGTCCAGGGCGCTGGCATCCTGGGCGGCAATGCGTAATCTATCGATATCAGCCTCGGGGTCTCCGTAGCGTAGATTCTCGGCCACCGAGCCGCTAAACAGCACCGGCTCTTGTGACACCAACCCCATGGCCCTGCGTAAGGCGGCAAGATCTAGCGCACGGACATCCTTATCATCCAAGGTAATGCGTCCCTGGCTGGGGTCATAAAAGCGTAGCAGCAGCGCCAACAAAGTGCTTTTACCTGCCCCGGAAGGCCCCACCACAGCCACTCGTTCTCCCGGCTTAATATGCAGATCAAACCCTTCAAGCGCTGGGGTTTCCCGGCCGGGGTAGGTAAAGGTGACGTTCTCCAGGGTAATCTCACCACGCGAAGGGCTTAGCAAGCTCTGCGGATTTACCGGCGACTGGATAGCGGGCTGCGTATCGAGCAGCTCCAATAAGCGCTCGGCAGCGCCTGCCGCGCGCTGCACATCCCCGGCCACCTCGGCCAGGGTGGCAATTGCCCCTGCTGCCAGCACGGCGTAAAAGATAAACGCCGATAGCTCACCCGCGCTCATGGTGCCGTCTAGCACCGCCTGACCGCCCTGCCAGAGCATTAAGCCAACCGCGGCAAACACCACTAGCATAGCGACGCCGGTTAACCAGGCGCGCTGCTGGGTGCGCTCTACGGCGCTGCCAAAGGCTTGCTCCACGCGCTGGCCATAGTGGGTTTTATCCACCGCCTCATGGGTAAACGCTTGAATCGTTTTAATACCGCTTAGCGCCTCTTCGGCATAGCGGCCAAGCTCCGCTACGCGATCCTGGCTGGTGCGCGAAAGCCGCCGCACCCGTCGGCCGTACCACACGATGGGCAGCAGAGTGGCGGGGATGCCAATCAGCACCATTGCCGAGAGCCACGGTTGAGTGACCAGCATTAGCACCACGGCGCCCACCAGCATGACCAGATTTCGCAGCGCCAGCGAGACTGAAGAGCCAAATAGGCTCTGTAGCACACTGGTATCGGCGGTTAATCGTGAGGCAATTTCCCCCGCGGCGCGGCCGTCGCTTGCGCTCTCGAAAAAGCTTGGCTCCAAGGTGAGTAAATGATCAAACACCCGCTGGCGCAGGTCGGCGGCCAAGCGCTCGCCAATCCAGGTAACTTGGTAGTAGCGCAGTGCGGAGGCAAACGCCAGCACCGTGACGACGGCTAGCATTAAACCCAGTGTTTGGGCCAACGTTTGCTCATCCGCCGCCAAAAATCCGCGGTCGATGACTAAGCGCAGCCCGTTACCCAGCAGCAGCACGCTTCCAGAGGCCAATAACAGTGCCAGGCCTGCTAGGCCTAGACGTATGCGGTAGGGACGCAGTAGACCCAACAGGCGCAGCAGCACCCGGGGATTGGGGCGTTGACTCATAGTAGAAGGTGCTCAACAAAAGAGGCGGTAGCCGACCATAGCAGGAGTAGTGAAAGCATGCAGCCAAGGATGTATATGCCTCGACAAAAAAGCCCGCGAAATAATCGCGGGCTTAGTGTTAAGGCTAGCTATATCGCATTAACCTAGTCAATCAACGGCAGCAGCGTATTTAAGCTATCCCGGGCATCGCCGTAGAACATGCGCGTGTTGTCTTTGAAGAACAGTGGGTTTTCGATACCGGAGTAGCCGGTACCCTGACCGCGCTTGCTGACAAACACCTGCTTGGCTTCCCATACCTTCAATACCGGCATGCCAGCGATAGGACTATTGGGGTCTTCCTCGGCCGCAGGGTTCACGATGTCGTTGGAGCCAATCACGATCACCACGTCGGTGGTGGCGAAATCGTCGTTGATCTCGTCCATTTCCAGCACGATATCGTAAGGCACCTTGGCTTCTGCCAGCAGCACGTTCATATGCCCTGGCAAGCGGCCCGCGACCGGGTGGATACCGAAACGCACGGTCTTGCCCGCTGCACGCAGTTTACGTACCAAATCGCTCACTGCGGTTTGCGCCTGGGCCACCGCCATGCCGTAGCCCGGCACAATGATCACGCTATCAGCATCGTTTAGGGCACTCGCTACACCGCCAGCGTCGATGGCCACCTGCTCACCTTCAATCTCCGCCGCAGGCCCTTGGCTGCCGCCAAAGCCGCCTAGAATCACATTGACGAAGTTGCGATTCATCGCCTTACACATGATGTAAGAAAGAATCGCACCCGATGACCCAACCAGCGCGCCGGTGACAATCAGCAGATCGTTAGAAAGCGTGAAGCCGATAGCAGCCGCTGCCCAGCCGGAGTAGCTGTTAAGCATGGAGACCACCACGGGCATATCGGCACCGCCAATCCCCATGATCAGGTGATAGCCGATAAAGAATGCCAGCGCTGCCAGCACAATCAGCGTCCAGAAGCCAGCACCGTTCAGGTAGAGAATCGCCAGCAGCAGCGAGAGTACCGCCGCTCCGGCGTTAAGCATATGCCCACCGGGCAACTGACGAGGCTTACCATCCACTTTACCCGCCAGCTTGCCAAAGGCGACCACCGAACCGGTGAAGGTGACGGCGCCAATAAAGATGCCTAGCACCACCTCCACCTGCAGGAACATCAGCTCGTCGGGGGCTTTAGTGGCGACCAGAGCGGCAAAGGCGGAGAACTGGTCCAACGACGCCTCGGCGGCACGCGCAGCCATTACCCTGCGGCGCTCTAGGTCTGCGCTCCAAGCCACAAACACTGCCGCCAAACCCACAAAGCTATGCAGCGCTGCGACCAGCTGGGGCATTTCGGTCATTTCGACCTTGCCCGCCACATAGGCGCCAATTCCAGCGCCAATCAGCATCATCGGGATTAGCCACCAGTAGCCGCCAATACCAGGGCCGAGGGCAGTAAAGAATACCGCCACCGCCATGCCCACGATGCCGTACCATACGGCCCGCTTGGCTTTTTCCTGGTTACTTAAGCCGCCTAGCGACAGAATAAACAGTACGCTCGCCGCGATTGCCGCGGCAGATACGAATCCTTGACCTAACATATCGTCTCTCCGCCGCTTAGGATTTTTGGAACATGGCCAGCATCCGGCGTGTCACCAGGAAGCCACCCACGATATTGATTGACGCAATCAGCACCGAGATCGCCGCCAGCACACCCACCACCACGCTGCCGGAGCCAATCTGCAAAACCGCCCCTAGAATAATGATGCCAGAGATCGCATTGGTCACCGCCATCAGCGGCGTATGCAGCGAGTGGCTCACTTTCCAAATCACTTGGAAGCCGATAAAGCAGGCCAGTACAAAGACAATAAAGTGCTGCATAAAGGACGCCGGCGCCACTTGGCCCAGCAGCAGCATCAGTACGCCGCCAACCGCCAGTAGACTCACCTGCCGCTTGGTTTGCGCTTTGAAGGCGGCCAGCTCAGTGGCCTTTTTCTCTTCTGGAGTGGGCTCTTTCTCTTTCTTCTTCGGCTTAGCAGCAGCAATCGCTTTTACTTTGGGCGGCGGTGGCGGGAAGGTTATTTCGCCCTGGTGAGTCACCGTCGCGCCACGAATCACATCGTCTTCCATATTGTGATTGATAACGCCCTCTTTCTCGGGGGTGAGATCGGTCAGCATATGGCGGATATTGGTGGCGTAAAGCAGCGATGACTGGGTGGCCATGCGCGAAGGGAAGTCAGTGTAGCCAACCACCACAACGCCGTTATCCGATACTACCCGCTCGTCAGGCTTGGTCAGGTCGCAGTTGCCGCCCTTCTCGGCGGCTAAGTCGATCACCACCGAACCCGGCTTCATCGCTGCAACCATATCTTCCAGCCACAGCTTGGGCGCGGGACGGCCAGGAATCAGCGCCGTAGTAATGACGATATCCACATCGGCTGCCTGCTCACGGAAGCACTCAAGCTGTTTCTCGCGAAACTCCGGGCTTGAGGGCGAGGCATAGCCACCGCTTTCGGAACCGTCCTGGCTATCTTCAAAATCGAGGAACAGAAACTCTGCGCCCATGGACTCGATCTGTTCAGAGACCTCGGGCCGTACGTCAAAAGCGCGTACCACGGCGCCCAGGCTGGTGGCGGTACCGATCGCCGCCAACCCCGCCACGCCAGCGCCAATCACCAGCACCTTGGCAGGGGGCACTTTACCTGCTGCCGTTACCTGGCCGGTAAAGAAGCGGCCAAAGTTGTTGCCCGCCTCAATCACGGCGCGGTAGCCCGCGATATTGGCCATGGAGGAGAGCGCATCCATCTTCTGGGCGCGCGAGATCCGCGGCACCATATCCATGGCAATAACGGTGGCGCCCTGCGCCTTACACTTTTCCAGCATCGCTTCGTTTTGCGCCGGCCAGAAGAAAGCGATCAAGGTTTGCCCTTCCCGCAGCCGCTCGGCCTCTTCATCAGAGGGCTCGCGGACTTTAATGACCACCTCAGCGTCGTTCCAGAGCGTATCAGCCCCGTCCACGACGGTAACGCCTGCATCACGATAAGTGTCGTCATTAAAGCCCGCTGCCAAGCCAGCGCCGGTTTCTACCAAGCACTCGTGGCCCAGTTTTTGGATCTGCTTAGCGCTCTCAGGGGTCAGCGCGACACGCGCTTCCCCCCGGGCACTCTCTTTCGGTGCGCCTATTTTCACTCTTGTTCTCCCTTGCTTAACCTTATTGCAGTGCCGCAGTTGCTCAATGGGCCCTGCACCTTTAACGGCGTCCGTGATAACGCCTTAATAGCAGTCTAGGATCTAACGGGGTGGCTGCCAGATACTATTCAACCTTTGATACAACAGCGTTGTTTAATTACAACATCCATTAGTGTGCATGATGGTTCCCTTAACGTCTAAAGTCGTTAGCAAACTCAGTAAGCACCTGGTAGAGCCACCTGTTAGCAGGATCATTGGCATAGAGCCCATGCTGAATCAACGTCATTTTTAGTGCGGGGAGCTCTTTAGGCGGCTCCACCAAACGCACCGGCAGCATAGCAACGAACCGTTCAGCCATTTGACGTGGGAGCGTCATGATCGCTTCCGTCAGCGCCACCACCCGCGCCGCGGCGATATAGTTGAGGTTTTTAGAGATTACCCGGCGGGTTAAGCCGTGTTGAACAAGACAGCTATCGATATTGCTGGGGCGCAGGCCGCTAATATCCGCCAGCTCCACATGGAGCGCACCCGCAAACTGACCAATATTTAGCACATCGCCCACGCGATCATTGTGGGTAGCAGCCAGGCAGACCAGTTCCTCATCCATCCAGGGAGTCTGAATCACGCCACTGGGCAGCGCGCTTTGGCTATCCAACCCTACCACCATATCAATTTGGCGCTGCTCCAGACCCTCATTCAGTACGTCCGGGGTTATAAGTTCAATGGAAAAACTAATGCCCGGCGCATAAGCCAACAGCTGACTTAAAAAGAGCGGGTACATGACCTCTTCAAAGTAATCCGTGGTGGCGAGTGTAAAGCGGCGCGTGCTGTTGGCAGGGGTAAACATTGCGGGGGGCGCAAGACCTTGTCGCAGCATCGCTAGCGCCTGTTGCACCACGGGCAGCAGCGCGAGTGCCCGGGGTGTCGGCTGCATACCGTTTTCGGTACGCACTAGTAGCGGATCATCCAGCGATTCCCGTAGCCGTTTTAAGGCATGGCTCAAGGCGGGTTGGCTTAAATGCAGCGTTTCTGCCGCGCGAGTGACATGGCGCTCGCGCATCAGCGCTTCAAATACCAGCAGAAGATTTAGGTCGAAATGGCGTAGCGAGCGCATAGATCCTCATCATTCATGTAACGAATGATTAAATTCTAAACATTCATTTAATTTATCACCAGGAATTGCTTATTGTCTGCCGCTCATTCGCCCACCAGCGACTATCAGCGATAATCCAGTACGCAAGGAGAAGCACACCGGTGACCCACCCACTAACTCAGACCATGCCCAGCCTTTATGGCGATGTGATTTCTACCTTTATGGGCGTAGCAAAAGCAACGGATCCCAAGGCGACCGACGCTGACGTTGTGGTGAGTGGCGTTCCTTTTGATTTGGCCTGCTCAGGCCGTTCAGGCACCCGTATGGGGCCGAATGCTATTCGTCAAAGTACCGCTAACCTGATCTGGGAAGGCAAACGCTGGCCATGGGACTTCGCCTTGGAAGACCGTCTCAAGGTTTGCGATGCGGGCAACGTTGATTACGCCTATGGCGAGCCCGAAAGCCTGGTCGATAACCTGGAAACCCACGCCAACCGCTGGTTAAAAGCGGGTAAAAAAATGCTTACCCTGGGCGGCGACCACTATATTAGCCTGCCGCTGCTGCGCGCCCACGCCCGAGAGCACGGCCCGCTGGCGCTGATCCATTTTGATGCCCACACCGACACTTACGAGCAAGGCACCCGCTTTGACCATGGCACCATTTTTCACCACGCCCTCAAAGAAGGCCTAGTAGTACCCGAGCACTCGCTGCAAATCGGTATTCGCACCAGCTATGACCGCCACAACCACCCTTACGAGGTGCTGGATGCAGACTGGGTCAATGACCACGGTGCCGCAGCTGTGCTTGAGCGCATTCGTGCCCGCGTGGGTTATCACACGGCCTACGTTACCTTGGATATTGACGGCCTCGACCCCGCCTACGCCCCAGGCACCGGCACACCGGTGTGCGGCGGTATGTCTACTGACCTGATGCTAAAAGTCATTCGCGGCATGGTGGGCATGGAGTTAGTTGGCATGGACGTGGTGGAAGTGAACCCCGCCTATGACCACGGAGACATTACTTCACTTGCCGCCGCAACGCTGGGTTTAGAGTTTTTGTATACCCTGGCAGCGTCCAAAGGCGTTTGATAGTTAGCCCCCGCCGTCTCTTGGCTCTTACGGCATTGAGATGGCGGGGGCGAAACAGACTACCCTTGAGAGGCCGACAGCGCTTGATCAATATCCGCCAGCAGATCGTCGATATGCTCGATGCCGATTGATAGGCGCACCATATCCGGCGTGACACCAGCGGCTTTTAGTTCCTGCTCGTTGAGTTGGCGGTGCGTGGTAGAGGCGGGAATGGAAGAGCAGCTTTTGGCATCGCCGATATTGACCAGCCGCAGAATCAGCGCCAGCGCATCGTAGAAGCGCTCACCAGCGGCCTGCCCACCTTCAATGCCAAAACTAAGAATCCCCGAGGCATGGCCGTTCATATAACGCTGGGCCAGCGCATGATCGGAATGGTTTTCCAAGCCAGCATAATGCACCCAGGTGACCAATGGATGGCTTTCCAGATGCTTGGCAACCGCTAAGGCATTGGCACAGATACGCTCAATCCGTAGTGACAGCGTTTCCAATCCCTGGAGCAGGTTCCAGGCCGCTTGAGCAGAAAGCGCCGCGCCCATATTACGTAGCGGCACCACCCGGGCGCGGGCAATAAAGGCCGCATCGCCCACATCACGGGTATAGCTCACACCGTGATAGGAGACATCAGGCTCGTTGAGTAGCGGAAAGCGGCTGGCATTCTCGGCCCAGGGAAAGGTGCCTGAATCAACAATCACACCGCCCACCGTGGTGCCGTGGCCGCCGATATATTTGGTCGCCGAGTGGACAACGATGTCCGCTCCGTGCTCAATCGGCCGACATAAGAACGGCGTCGCCGTAGTGTTATCGACAATCACCGGCACTCCATGACGATGCGCCGCCTCAGCAAGCTTTGTTAGGTCGACCACGCCACCCGAGGGGTTACCAATGCTTTCACAGAAAACCGCTTTGGTTCGTTCGTCGATCAGCGCTTCGATGCCGTCGATATCGTCTTTATCGGCAAACCGCACCTGAATGCCTTGGCGCGGCAAGGTGTGGGCAAACAGATTGTAGGTACCGCCATACAGCTCGCTGATCGAGACAATGTTATCGCCCGCTTCGGCAATGGTCTGGATCGCATAGGTGATCGCTGCCATTCCCGATGCCACCGCTAGCCCAGCGATACCGCCTTCCAACGCGGCTACCCGCTGCTCCAACACGGCGCAGGTCGGGTTCATAATGCGCGAGTAAATGTTTCCTTCGACTTTCAGATCAAAGAGATCCGCCGCGTGCTGCGCGTTATCGAATGAAAACGACGTGGTTTGATGAATCGGCACCGCCACGGCGTTTTGTGAATCAGGCGAATAGCCATGGTGAAGAGCAATGGTTTCTGGCTTCATGAGGACGGCTCGCTATATTTTTATTGAGATCAGCTATTGATCCTAAACAAGCGCTGCACGGAAGGCCAATAATCGTTCGTCCTCTCCTACGCCAAGCAAGCCCATGCACGTTCACCAATTCCACTCACTGCACGCCACTGCGTTGTGGGCATCCGCCCTCGACATACACGACTTTAACTATGCATTGATGCCATGCCGCGTCTGAGGGTATTTCATAGCTGTACGTTATGTGTTGAGTTAAGGTTAAAAGTATCGTGGCTCTGACCATTTGATCTGCAATCCGGAAAGCTCAGGAGGGCTTTTGAATATTTAAGTAGGTAGAAATCACCATGATTAACCGTAAAAGCACTCATCAGCGATCAGACCAAGTGATAGACATCACTGGTTGGGATGTTCATGAAGATTACGACGTTTTCCCAGTAGGCGCTCGTGACAAATCACTTCGCGTTTGTCCCAACCCAACCCCCTATGATTTCTGTGTGCCTGGGCATCGCTATTTATTCAAGGAAGCTATTAAGAGCGCAAAGAGCTCTGAACCACGATATCCCGATCAATACTGGGCAGAAGTGATCGCATTTCAGATCGGTAGATTAATGGGGCTTACGCTACCACCGGTTTTTGTTGCCATTGACTCTGCTCGAAACGAGCCAGGTACCGTCAATGAGTGGTTCATTGGCTATGCCGATAGTAAGGAAGATCGCTATGTTGCTGGCGGGGATTACTTACAGAGGCTCATACCAGCGTTCGATATAGATAAAGGTAGGCAGCACAACTTAACAACCATTATCGAGCTCAGCCGTGTATTAGAAAGAGGCGGTTGGCTTGCTCATGACTGGAGGCAATACTGGGGGCTATGCCTGTGTTTTGATGCACTAATCGGCAATACTGACCGCCATCAGGAGAACTGGGGAGTGATTTGGGCAGAAAATGGCCCAAAGGCCCGTTACACGCCCTACTTTGATAATGGCACCAGCCTCGGACATGAGTTGCAGCCCCAGAAAATGCAGCGCATGATGCGCGACCATAACGAATTCAACGCCTACCTTAAAAGGGGACGGCACCACATGCGCATGACCAAAGACGACCAAAAGCGCCTGCCGCTTATTCAGGGCGTTACTCAGTATTGCCAGCAATTCCCTGCTATTCGACCAATACTGATAGAACGCTTACAACGTTGGTGCGATGATGATCTTAGAGAGCTACTTAGCCATTTGACCTTTTTTGATATCCCACACCCCTTTACCCAGCAACGTGCTGAGTTCGTTGCGTTTTTGACTCTGACAAGGAGAGAGCGCCTGTTACAGGCTCTGGAGAATTGATATGACCCGCTTAATCGAACACTTGGTGGAACCAGACCGGCTACTGCTTTATTGGCAGGCGCGCGAGAGCAAATTGCGCTCCCGCTACCTAGTGGCTGAGCTGGTCAAGCGGGACGATAAAGTGGTTCTGGTGTATGACCTAGACAGCCTGGAACTAGCAGAAGCAAAGCGCTTGGGCTTTCGAGGCTACCCGGCGTTTCCTATGAGGCAAGCTGAGCACAGCCACCAGGTACTAGAGGCATTTACTCGCCGCTTGCCACCACGTAGCCGTCGTGATTTTGGGCGCTACCTGGCGCTTCGAGCGCTTCCGGATAAAACTAAGATCAGTGATTTCGCCTTGCTGGGCTATAGCGGTGCCAAGCTGCCTAACGACGGTTTTGAACTTGTTCATCCTTTCGACAACCCACCTGAGGTCTTCGAAGTATTGATTGAGATAGCAGGCTTCCGTCATGAGTCACAGCTTGAAGTAACCGATTTACAGGCAGGCAGCAATGTGCAATTTGTACCTGAACCTGAAAACCCTGTCGATGCCAGTGCCATCCGATTAGAAAGCGGCGGGCGTAAATTAGGCTATGTACCTAGAGGACACCTAGACATGCTGCATCGCATGTTGGATGAAGGCGCCACTCTCGAAGGCGAAGTGTTCCGCATAAACGGAACAACAGAACGCCCGCTTGTTTATGTTTTGACGCGTATCTTAAAGGGCGACCTTCCCGTTCGCGCGCTGAAAATCCAGGCTTAGTTTTGGTCATGCCTTAAACCTACTCCCCCTTACCAACGTTTTGCATTGGCAAGGGGGCTCAACGTATTCTGCCTACCTATGCCACTCACTGCGCGCCACTGCGTCATGGGCATGCAGGCTCTCGGCATGCACGACCTTGAGCTGAAAACCGGCGACCCCCGGCGCTTGCCGCAAGGCTTTGTCTACCCGTCTTGCCGCATCTTCACAGAACATCAAATTCTGGCCGTTGGCGAGGGCAAAGGCCTGCTCATCAATGCGCTTCACGGCGGTTTGCAGTGCGGTGCCTAGCGCCTTTTCGATACGATCAATCGAACTCTCCAACCAAGCTGCAATGGGCAGTTCATCGTTTTCACCCTCGGCTAAACGCAGCGAGCACTCGACACTGCTGCGCTGGCTGTGGGGCGTGGCCAATATACCCTCTTCGCTGCCCAGCCATGCCGATACCGCCGATTGGGTTAGCGGGATTTCTGCAAAATCCTCTTCAAAGGCTTGCTGGATAGACTGCCGCGCTAGCGCCGCCGAGCAGGGGCAGGTGGACGAGTACCCTACCGTCAGCCCTAGTTCCGCCTGAAAACCCTCAGGGGTTAACTGGCAGCGCAGTGTAAAGGGGTAGCTTTTCCACCCAGCCAGTGGGCTGATCAGCGCTTCCCGCTTGAGTGGGAGCTCACCTTCCACATTAAGGTACGCATGCTGGGATAACCCTTCCTGGCTGGTTAAAAACGCATCCAATATTTCTTTAACCTTCGGTAAGGTGAGCGATGCGTCCTCAAGCGGTGCCAGTGCCAGGTAAAGCCGGGACATATGAATGCCGCGTGCCTCGGCGTCATCGAGGCTAACGCCCGCGTCCAGTTTGGCTGTCACGCTGCGAGTGCCCAGCTGGACAGGTAGCGCGATGCCCTCCATCCCCACCCAGGTCAACGTACTCGTTAAGCGAGTGGTTTGGCTGGCGACATCGGGTAAGGTTAAAACGGTCATTGGGCTACCTCTTGAGAGGAGTGGAAGAAGTTGTAGAGCTCGGCCACGGTTTCAGGCGCCACGTTTTGAGTAATAAACACAAAGCGTGATACCCGGTCGCTCACACTGTTGGCTGGCAGTGGCGCTGGGGGATGAAAAATATGCTGTACGCCATGTAGCGCGAGTGGCGTATCCCGATCAGTGAGATGCACAATAGCTTTAATGCGCAGCATTTTGTCGCCCATTAACGACATCAAAATGTCCAGCCACCCCTCCAGGGCATCAGGCTCAATAAGCTCGCTCACACTAAAACAGAAGGCATTAATGTTAGCGCCGTGATGAGAAAGCGCATCGGGCTGATGTGGGCTCAATGGCGAATTTTTCAGCGGAGCGGCAAAAGCAGACGGCTGACTATCGGCCTTGTGCAAGGCGTAGCTATCGGCTTTGAGCCACCGCTCCACCTGGAAACCCTTGGTATCGCCAACATGCAACCCCGCTCCCACCAGCAGATCCGCCGAGAGTTCGCCGTTAAGCACCTGCCACTGCTCCGCCGCCGGATTCAGCTTGGCCAGTTGATTGGCTAGTCGGGAAACGCCCTCTTCGCTCGCCAGGTCGGTTTTGGTGATTAATAGCTTGTCGGCAACCGCGACCTGCTGTTGCGACTCCTGGTGGGCATCCAGAGTCGCCAAGCCATTCGCCGCATCGACACAGCACACCACGCTGTCCAGCTTAAAGCGATGCGCAAGCCAGTGATCGGTCATCAGTAGGTGCAGCAGCGAGGTGGGTGCCGCCAGTCCCGTGGTCTCAATCACCACCCGGGAGGGCAACGCTTTCCCTTGTGCTTCCAAGTCTTCCATGGCTTGTTGCAGCGTACGGCTAAGATCGCCACGCAGTGTGCAACATAAACAGCCGCTACTCATTTCGATCACTGCTTGCTCATCGCTGTGGGTAATCAACTGGTGATCCAACCCAATGGCACCAAACTCATTGATTACCACCAGAGTGTTGTGCATGGAAGTTTGGTGAACCCAGCGGTTGAGTAGCGTGGTTTTGCCGCTGCCTAAGAAGCCGGTCAGTAGATTGACCGGTATTAATGACGGTTCCTGCATAACGCCTTACTCCCACCTCGCTTTGCGATAGTGATGCTCTTGTTGCTCCTGACGCTCTTTTGCCTCAATGCAGAGCTTCGCGGTGGGCCTAAACATCAGCCGGGCTAGGCCAATAGGCTCGCCGGTCTCTTCGCAGTAGCCATAGTCGCCTTTCTCAATGCGTTTTAAGGCTGACGCTATGTTGTTAAGCAGGCGGCTCTCGCGATCCGCTTGCCGCAATGCCAGGCGCAACTCCTCCTCAAAAGAGGCTTGATCCGATTCGTCGCTATCGCGCTCATGAGAAGCGATGACGTCCTTCATCTCTTTTAAGTGCGTTTCAATCTCGTCACGTTCGGCCAACAGGCGCTGCTGGAAAAACCTCAGTTGCTCGTCATTCATATAGTCGCTGGCGGGCATGCCCAGTAGCTTCTCTGCCCACGCTTTATCAGCAGCAACACGCTGTTCTTTGGCTTTTATGCCTAGGTCTTGCATAGATTGATCTCGCCCTAAATTTCACGTTATAACGTAACATAAAAGTCAGCAATGTCGCCCGTTATGCTCAACAGTTGTCAGCCGTTCAAGCAGACGCTGTTGAGCAGCACGGCACTCAAAGGCGTCCGGCGTTTGAACATGCTCTAACAGTAGCGCTACGGCTTGCTTAATAGGCAGTACGCCCAGGTCTTCGCCTTCTCGAGTGCGCAGGGCAATACTGCCTGCCTCACGCTCTTTGGCACCCGCTACCAGCAAAAAGGGAATACGCTGGAGGGTCTGTTCGCGAATTTTGTAACCTATCTTCTCGTTGCGTACATCCACCTCGGTGCGCACGCCTGCCCCGTTGAGTAGCTGCGCCACATCCTGGGCATAGGCAGCATGCTCGTCGGTGATCGACAGCACCACCGCCTGAACCGGCGACAACCAGACCGGTAGCTTGCCCGCGTAGTGTTCAATCAGAATGCCGATAAAGCGCTCCAGCGAGCCAAACAGCGCGCGGTGCAGCATTACGGGGCGCTTGCGCTGGCCGTCTTCAGCCACATACTCAATGCCGAAGCGCTCGGGCAGGTTCATATCCACCTGAAGCGTGCCGCACTGCCAGTCGCGGCCAATGGCGTCGCATAGCACAAACTCCAGTTTAGGGCCGTAGAAGGCCCCTTCTCCTGGGTTGAGCTGATAGGCTAGGCCCATACCCGTCAACGACTGCTCCAGCGCGCCTTCCAGCAGATCCCAGCTGGCATCATCGCCCATGCGGTTTTCCGGCCGGGTAGAGAGCTTGATGCGCACGTCCTCAAAGCCGAACTGGCGGTAGATATCCAGCACCAGGGCCACTACGTCCCGGCACTCGGCATCCATCTGGCCGGGGGTGCAGTAGATATGGGCGTCGTCCTGGGTAAATTGGCGCACCCGGAGCAACCCGTGGAGCGCACCGGAGGGTTCGTAGCGGTGCACCTTGCCAAACTCGCCCATGCGAATGGGCAGGTCGCGGTAGCTCTTTAAACCGTGGCGGTAGAGCAGCACGCTGCCGGGGCAGTTCATCGGTTTGAGCGCCAGGGAGCGGCCATCCTCGGTCTCGGTGGTGAACATATGCTCGCGATAATTGTGCCAGTGGCCGGAGATTTCCCACAGGCTTCGGTCCATCACATCGGGGGAGTTAACCTCCACGTAGCCCGCCGCCTGCTGGCGACGGCGCATATAGGCAATCAGCTCCTGGAAAACAGCCCAGCCACGGGGGTGCCAGAACACCGCGCCGGGGGCATCCTCCTGAAAGTGGAACAGGTCTAGGCCACGGCCTAAACGCCGGTGGTCGCGTTTTTCTGCCTCTTCAAGGCGCTGCAAGTACACCTTTAGCTGCTTTTTATCCGCCCAGGCGGTGCCGTAAATACGCTGCAACTGCTCGTTGTTGGCATCGCCCCGCCAGTAGGCACCGGCCAGCTTGGTCAGTTTGAACGCTTTCAGAAAACGCGTGTTGGGCACATGGGGGCCACGGCACATATCCACATACTCTTGGTGGATATACAGCCCCACACTGGTGACCTCCGCAGGCATCTCTTCGATAAGACGCTGCTTGTAGGTCTCACCGCGCGCCTTAAACAGCTCGGCCGCCTCATCCCGAGGTGTCATGCGCTTGACAACGTCATACTGCTGATCGATCAACTCGCTCATGCGCGCTTCAATGGCGGCGAGATCGCTGGGGGTAAAAGGCCGCTCATAGGCGATATCGTAGTAAAAACCATCGTCGATAACCGGGCCAATCACCATCATGGCGCTGGGGTAAAGCTGCTTAACCGCATGACCCACCAGGTGAGCGCAGGAGTGGCGGATGATCGCCAGCCCTTCATCATCCTTAGGGGTAATGATCTGCAGTTGGGCATCGTGATCAATCACTTCACAGGCATCGACCAGGCGACCATCGAGCCTACCGGCCAGGGTCTGTTTGGCAAGACCAGGGCCAATGGCGAGCGCCACTTCGGCGACACTAACCGGGTGGTTAAAGTCGCGCTTGGCGCCATCCGGCAGGGTGATAGTCACTGCCTGTTCTAAGGCGGCGGTAGTCATATCGTCTCCAGGGTGGGAATAAGCAAATCGCTATATCAACGACTAAGCGGGATCAATGCTCATCAGCAGCCGCTTACCTTCGCCATCTAACGCGGGACTTCTATGCACTAACCCCCGCTCTTCGCAGCCTACCCAGCCGCTTCCTTTGATTAACGCGATGTCCCCTGGTGAAAGGCGTTGAATAGCGCGGGTGTCCGTTACGATATCGGGTCGGTCAGGGTGCGGCGCGCCCAGGCCTTCACGGTTAATAGCGTACTCTGGCAGCCATTCACTGCCCGGGCCGAAATAGGTAGTTACCATGCGCACGGGGAGGTTATCGCAGTGAAAGCGCGGGCACATGGCACTATTAAGCAGGCGCAAGCGAATACCGACGGTTTGGGTATCGAACAGAAAGGCGACCGCTTCGGCAATCGTCGCCATATCCTCAACCAGCGGGGTTGCCGCCTCCGGGGCGGGCAGGTGGCGAAGCAGATCAGCGGCGAAGGCTTCATCAGGATGACCAAGCCAACTATATTGCCAGGCGCGATCCGTTTGGCACTGAGCCTGTGCGCTGAAGGCGGTATCGGCAGGCAAAGGGCGCTGGAAAATCGCGATATTAATGGCGTCTTCAAAGATGCGCGGCAACACGCTGATGTCATTATCACAAGCAGCATGCTCTGGCAGCGTCAATTGAGTAGTGGGGAGTAGTGAAGACATACGTGAAGACATAAATGACTCCATAAGCGTTCTTGAGATAGCCGTCATTGGATGCGCTGACGAAAGAGGCGCCAGCCTTGTGTCGTGATCGTCGCCAGGGTAAACAGCGCAGCGGCCAGCGTGACAATCGTCGGGCCGGTCGGCGTATCCATCACATAAGCGGTTCTGAGCCCCGCCGTCACCGCCAGCATGGCGACCCCGGCGGCGACAATCGCCATAACTTCTGGCGTGCGGCAAAACGGGCGCGCCGTGGCCGCTGGAATGATCAACAAGGCGGCGATCAGCAGCACGCCCACCACTTTTAGCGCCACGGCAACGACCATCGCCAGCGCTAGGGTGAGTACCAGCTGTTCGCGGCGCGGCTGGATGCCGCTGGCATGGGCAAGCTCATCGCTTAATGTCGCGGTCAATAGAGATGACCAGCGCCAGAAAAGCAGTATCAGCACCAGGGCTACACCGCCACCGATGATCCAGAGGTCGTTTTTGCCGACGGCCAAAATATCGCCAAATAGATAAGCATTGAGATCAATGCGCACCCCGGCAAGAAACGACACCGCCACCAGGCCGACGGCCAAGGCAGAGTGCGCCATCACACCCAGCAGGGTATCCATGGCATAGCCACGCCCACTGAGCAGTGACACACAGCTTGCCATCACCAGGGCAACTGTCAGCACCCCCAAGAAGATGGAGACGTTCAGTAACAGCGCTAAAGCGACGCCCAGAATGGCGGCATGCGCTGTCGCATCACCGAAGTAGGCCATGCGCCGCCACACCACGAAACACCCCAACGGTGCGGCAGCCATCGCCACCAGCACTCCGGCGAACATGGCGCGCCACATAAAATCATCCAGCATTGGCGGCCTCCTGATGCTGATGGCGGTAGAGGGCTAAGGTCTGGGCAGTCTGATCGCCAAACAGCGCCTGATAATCCGGTGATGAGGCAACATGTTCGGGCTTACCTTCGCAACAAATAACGCGATTAAGGCACAGCACGTGGTCGGCGGTGCGCATAACAACGTGGAGATCATGACTAACCATCAACACAGCGCAGCCGTAAGAGCGACGGACGGTTTCGATATGCTGATAGAACTCAGCGGTGCCCCGGTAGTCCAGCCCTTGCGTCGCCTCATCGAGAATCAAAATATCGGGCTTTACCAGCAGCGACCGGGCGAGCAGCACGCGCTGAAACTGGCCGCCCGACAGTTCGCTCATGGCCGCATGAATCAGCGCCTCGGCACCGGCATCTTCCAGCGCCTTGTGTACATCGCGATTCGCATGGCGATGCGGCAAGTTGATAAAGCGTTTGACCGTCATGGGCAAGGTGGGATCCAAGTGAAGCCGCTGCGGCACATAGCCGATGCGCTGCTGGGGTGAGATGGTCACCTGCCCCGAGGTCGGCGTGACCGCACCGATCAGCGTTTTCACCAGCGTGGATTTTCCCGATCCATTGGGGCCAATCAGGGTCACAACCTGTTCTCGATACAAGTCGAGATTGATGTTCTCAAGAATCTGCTGTCCACCGAAGCGAACGTTCAGTTGGCGAACGCTCAGGATCGCATCGCTCTCAGGAGGGTGAGCAAGCCGCATAGTTAACATTCACTCTTGACGTATCTGTTATGTTATAACATATGAGAGAAATGTAGGCGAGCCTCGGCTCACTGTTACGTTTATTCACCGTCACTTTTATCAGGAGAACCCATGAACAACCGTTTAGCTCGTTTATCATGGCCGCTACTGGCGGCTTTCCCCCTTGTGGCCGCCGCTGATGTGCCACGTGTTGCGGTGGATATTCCGCCCGTCTATTCGCTTGTCGCCAAGGTGATGGGTGAGCGCGGCAATCCTGAGCTATTTATTCAGCCCGGTGCTTCACCGCATGGCTATTCGCTACGGCCCTCTGAAGCGCAATCACTCGATGAGGCCGACCTGGTCATATGGGTAAGCGACGCGCTCACACCCTGGCTATCCGGCCCCATCGACAGCCTGGCCGGTGATGCACGCCATCTTGAGCTAATGGATGTGCCCGGGATCACCACATTGGAATACCGCGAAGGCGCGACCTTTGCGCTAAACGGCGCCGATGAACACGGCCACGACGGACATGACCACGACCATGGACATGATCACGGCGATCACGACCACCACGGCCATGAAGACAGCCATGACGAAAGTGGGCACGATCATGACCACCACGGCCATGATCATAGTCATACCGGCATGAATCCTCATGCTTGGCTGGATCCTGCCAATGCACGCCGTTGGCTTGATGCCATCGCCGAGCAGCTAAGTGAGATCGACCCTGATAACGCAGCGTACTATCGCGAAAATGCCGCCCAGGGCAAAGAGGAGTTAACTAGTCTTCAGGCGCATATCCAGGGTCGCTTGGCCAACAGCGCCGACACACGCTTTATTGTCTTCCATGATGCTTACCAGTATTTCGAGGAGGCCTTTGACGTGCACGCAGCAGGCGCCATTTCCATTGGCGATGCCTCTTCACCGAGCCCCGCGCGTATTGAGGAGCTGCAAACGCTGGTGAATGATGAAAATATCCAGTGTGTCTTTAGTGAACCCCAGTTCAATCCGCAGATGGTCAATAATGTCTTTGGAGATACGTCGGCTTATATCGGCGTCATGGATCCTTTGGGTGTGGGTCTGACGGTGGATGCTGGCCTTTACGATGCGCTACTGGAACAGCTGGCTAATGAGATTGCGCGCTGCACCGATGCCTAAACAGCTTTTTTCTTAAACAGCTTTCCAAGTTGATAAAGGTCGTGCATATACATATCAAACTTTGAAACAAGCAGCGACATAAAGATAAAGGCATAAATAACCAGCATGATGATCAGGGGGTCGTTAAGCCAGGCCAGAAAAGGAGTCGATATCGGATAGCTAATCGTGTAGACAGTCATGGCTGCTAATAGCTGAACCAGAAAACAATTAACAATCACCAGGGTAATCAACGCTGCTCGTATATTCACATTCGGCAGCGTTGTTTTCCAAAACGGCAAGTGGCGTACTTTTATGCGGTTTCTCTCCGCTCCTTCTCTAACGCCGTTAAAACTCAATCTTTTTTTACGCCGCAGTAAGGGGATTGCATAGCTGCCTGCCTCCTCTTCAGAAAACGCTGCCAAGGCGATATCCCGATTGAATTCAGAGCCCAAGGCATTGGCCGCCACTTGATCGAAATCTGCCCACGCATGGTTTTGTTGAGTGGTTTTAGCTTGGTCAGAAAGCGTTTTTAAGCGGTTTTTATCGGCCTTAGACAACTTCTTATCATTACCGACGTTTATATTGTAATGAATTTCGTACACCTGATATAAAGCAATGGTCACACCCACAAAAATCATCAAAAACACAATGTATATCAACATATTAACGGGCACCTCCTAAACAAAACCGAACCAGCTAGGCGACAAATAGCTTTGTTAGCGTTCAAACTAACTTAACGACTATGCCTGCGCACAGCTGACAAGTACAGGCTCAGAAAGCCTCAAAAAAGCCGGATCAGACTACGGATCGCAAAAATCAGCTACCCGTACCCACTACTCCCCTGAAGGCCCCAGGAAACGTGTTTCACTGACCTTCGTGATGGAAGGGTCATCTAATGCGATAAAGCGCAGCTCGATAGGATGGCTAGGCTGTGACAGATCATCCCCATCGGCGGTGAGTGCGAGGCGTAGGCTGCGTGTTTCAAACGCCGCCACCTCTAAGGTATCCACTCCCTGCAGACGAAGCCCTGGCATCCCCGCGGCTGATACCGCGTAATGATGGGTTTGGCCATCTTGATTGCGCAGCGTCACGTTGTAGTAATTGATAATGCGACCCTCTGCCGTGCTTTCAAACAACGCCTGACGGTCACGGGCAATCTCTACATCAATGGGTACCCGGGCGTTCAAGAAACCGACTAACAGCACCACCATGGAGAATAACGCCGCCGTATAAGCCAACAGCTGGGGGCGCCAGAAACGGGGCGCTTTACCTTCCAGAGCACGCTCGGTTGTGTAACGAATCAGGCCAAGCGGTTTATCGATCCGCGCCATAACGCTGTCGCAGGCATCGATACACGCCGCGCAGCCAATACACTCGTATTGCAGCCCATCGCGAATATCTATGCCGGTAGGGCATACCTGAACGCAGAGTTCACAGTCGATACAGTCACCGATCTGAGTTTCCTCAACGCCCTTTTGAGGAGAGTTCCGACGCGGCTCGCCGCGGGCGGCATCGTAGGAAACAATCAGCGTATTGGCGTCGAACATCGCCGACTGGAAGCGCGCATAAGGGCACATATGCAGGCATACCTGATGGCGGAGCCAACCGGCATTCAAGTAGGTAAACAGGGTAAAGAAACCGATCCAGAACAGCGCTAAAGGGTGCATGTCCAGGGTAAACATATCCACCACTAACGCTCTGATTGGCGTGAAGTAACCGACAAAGGCAACCCCCGTTGCCACCGCAATCAGCAGCCAAGCCGCATGTTTGGCGGTTTTGCGCCATAGCGTATCCAGTCTACCTGGCGCTTTATCACGCCGAATGCGCCGGTGCCGCGGCCCTTCCAGGCGATGCTCGAACCAGATAAACAGAAACGTCCACACGCTTTGCGGGCAGCTGTAGCCACACCACACTCGCCCAGCCACTACCGTGATCAAAAACAACCCAAAAGCGCACAGCACTAGAATCCAGGTGAGCAAGATAAAGTCCTGTGGATAAAACGTCGCCGCAAACAGGTGGAACTCCTGGGCTGAGAGGTCAAACCACACCAGCGGCCGATCACCCCAATTGATCCACGGCAAGCCGAAATAGAGCGCCATCAACAGCCAGTTAGAAAAGCGCCGGATACGCTGAAAAAAACCGCTTATTTCTCGCACATAAATATGTCCGAGCTTCGGTGGCTTGCTACTGGGAGACTGAGAATTGGGCGACTTAGACGGAGGAGTATGGTGTTCAACCGCCGCCTCAGTAGTCATGTCTTGCAGTGGAATGCGTTGCGTCATACCGATATCCAAAAAAGAAAGAATGGAGGCTTATGCGGTCGAGGGGCGTCGCGGGGCAGATGATTAAGCATTTGTTAGAAGGCGCGACTTTTAAGTTAGCCGCTACTATGCTCATACAGGGATGGCACAAACAGATGCAGTTTTAGAGAAATAAGGCGTATCAGTTAGCACTAGCCTCTCACACCGCTGCTTTCTGATATGCTGTTTATTACTATATTTGAGTCTGTTTTACGCTTCGCACATGCGGCACAGTGGTGCTTTCTATAAGCAGAGATCCGCGCTGTGCCAGCTAACACTGTGATGGAGCATTCGGGCGTTTTAATCAATACACCGACGGTTTATCCCATGAAACGCTACGAACAGTTTGCCGATGAGATAGCGACGCTGATTCGCCAAGGTGTGCTTGGCCCAGGGGAACGAATCCCCTCGGTGCGCCAGGCTAGCCGCCATCACGGCATTAGCCCTTCTACGGTGTTCCAGGCTTACTATTTACTTGAGAACCGTGGGCTTATCACTGCAAGGGCACGCTCGGGGTATTTTGTGCGTGAACACGCCCGGCGCCTGCTGGACGAACCGCGTGTAACGCTGCAGCCCACCGACCCAGCAGAGGTAGAAGTCAGCGAGTTGGTGTTCTCAGTGCTTGGCTCGCTTCAGGATGACCGCACGGTGCCCTTTGGATCGGCCTTTCCCAGTCCTGAGCTGTTTCCGCTTTCGCGCTTGAGTATCAGCATGACGCGGGGGTTGCGGGCGCTTTCGCCTCAACAGGTGGTGGCTGACATGACCACCGGGCATACCGATCTGTGTCGGCAGATTGCCCTGCGCTACATGCTGGGCGGCATTCAACTGCCGATGGAAGAGCTGGTGATTACCAATGGTGCTCTGGAGGGGCTTAATCTAGCGCTGCAGAGTGTTACCCAGCCGGGCGATCTGGTGGCGATTGAGTCGCCGGCGTTTTATGCCAGCCTGCAGGTATTGGAGCGACTAAAACTTCGCGCCGTAGAGGTTCCGGTTCACCCACGGGAGGGAATCGACCTCGACGTGTTGGCAGAGCGACTAGAGACACTGCCCATCAAAGCCTGCTGGTTTATGAGCCATTTACAGAACCCAATCGGCGCCAGCATGAGCAGAGAGCGCAAACAAGCCCTCTATCAGCTGATAAAACAGCACCAAGTGCCGATGCTAGAGGATGATGTATATGCCGAGCTGTACTTTGGCAGCACCCCACCCGCGCCCGTAAAAACCTTCGATGATGAGGGGTTGGTCATTCACTGCAGCTCCTTCTCAAAGTGCTTGGCACCCGGCTACCGGGTCGGTTGGGTAGCGGGCGGCCGCTATGCACAGGCCATCTCGCGGCTAAAACTGATGACCACAATCTCGCCCTCCGTGCCCGCTCAGGCAGCCATCGCTGACTATTTGCAGCACGGCGGTTATGACCGCCATTTGCGCAAACTCCGCCACGCCTTAGAAGCCCAGCAAGGCAGCATGTTAGCGGCGGCGGATCGCTACTTTCCTACCCATACTCGCATCACCCGCCCAGCGGGCGGCTACTTTTTGTGGGTGGAGTTTCCCGAGCAGGTGGATTCGCTGCGGCTATTTAATACGGCGCTCGACCATGGCGTTAGCTTAGCGCCAGGCCCGATTTTTTCCGCGACCCAGCAGTTTCGCCACTGCGTGCGCCTAAGCTATGGCCACCCCTGGACGCCACGCAGCGAGCGCGGTATGGAAACGTTGGGGCAGTTATTAACGCTTTTCTGACTATCTTTCCTGACCAATTATGTAAAGCCGCTATTAGTACCTCAGTGCTTAACCCAGAGCAACTGATCTGGTTTTTTAGTGAAAAACTGAGTCTGTTATGAAATACAGCAAGCGATAGACTGTTCCGATGAAGCCATACAGCGGCTATACCGGCCCACTATTTAGTTAAGACAGTGGCTGTCATCGGAGGAAGCGCCATGCTCGGAATCGCGGCCATTGATTTGGCCAGGGTGCAGTTTGCCTTTACTATTTCCTTTCACATCATTTTTCCCGCCATCACTATCGGTTTAGCCAGCTACCTGGCCGTGCTGGAAGGGCTGTGGCTAAAGACCCAGCGGGATACCTATCGCCATCTATACCACTTCTGGTCAAAAATCTTTGCCGTCAACTTTGCCATGGGCGTGGTCTCGGGCATTGTGATGGCCTACCAGTTTGGCACCCATTGGAGCGGCTTTTCTGCCTTTGCGGGGAGTGTCACAGGGCCATTGCTCACCTACGAAGTGCTCACAGCTTTCTTCCTGGAAGCCGGCTTTCTAGGGGTGATGCTATTTGGCTGGGAGCGCGTTGGCAGGGGCCTGCACTTTTTTGCCACCTGCATGGTCGCGCTCGGCACCCTCATATCGATGTTTTGGATACTCTCCTCCAACAGTTGGATGCAGACCCCGCAAGGCCACGACATCATCAACGGTGTGGTGATTCCCGTTGATTGGATGAAGATTGTCTTTAATCCCTCTTTTCCCTACCGCCTTGCCCATATGGCACTGGCTGCTTTCTTAAGTACAGCGCTATTTGTCGCCGCCTCCGCCGCTTGGCTGCTACTAAGGGGCAAGCACTCCCCTGAAGTACGCACCATGCTCTCCATGGCGCTGATCATGCTGGCCATCACTGCCCCGCTTCAGGCCGTGGTGGGTGACATGCATGGTCTTAATACTCTGGAACACCAGCCTGCCAAGATCGCCGCTATCGAAGGGCACTGGGATAACAGTAGCGGTGAACCCACCCCGCTGATCCTGTTCGGCTTACCCGATATGAACCGCGAAGAGACTCGCTTCAAAGTGGAGATTCCCGTGTTGGGCAGCCTGCTGTTACAGCACAGCTTGACCGAGCAAATCCCCGCCCTTAAGGAGTTCGCCCCGGAAGACCGCCCCAATTCGACTATCGTGTTCTGGAGCTTTCGGTTAATGGTTGGGCTTGGGGTGTTAATGATTCTGCTTGCCATCGTGGGCAACACCCTGCGCATCAAAGGGCGGCTATATACATCCCGCCGCTTTCTACTGTTCACGTTAGGCATGGGCCCAGCGGGGCTAGTGGCTTTACTGGCGGGCTGGTTTACCACCGAAGTAGGCCGCCAACCTTGGGTCGTCTACGGATTACTGCGCACCGCCGATGCCGCTTCAGCGCACAACGCTGTGCACCTCAGCATTAGCTTGGCGGCCTTTGTGGTGGTCTATCTGGCCGTCTTCGGCACCGGCGTTATCTACATGATGAGCTTGGTCAATAAAGGCCCAAGCGATTCCCCTTCGCACACCTTAGGTGGCCCAGGCCATCAACACACGCCCGCACGGCCGCTCTCGGCGGTTAACGACACACTGACGACTCACTACTAGATTGGGGTGCACTATGGGCATTGATTTATCACTTATCTGGGCCATTATCATCCTGTTTGGTGTGATGATGTATGTGGTCATGGATGGTTTTGACTTAGGCATTGGCCTGCTTTTTCTAAGCGTTCATGACGAGCAGGAGCGCGACATTATGATGAACACCGTGGCGCCCGTGTGGGACGGCAACGAAACCTGGCTAGTGTTAGGCGGCGCGGGACTATTCGCCGCCTTCCCTCTCGCCTACGCTGTGGTGTTGGAAGCACTGGCGATTCCGCTAATCGTGATGTTGCTGGGGCTAATTTTTCGCGGCGTCGCCTTTGAGTTTCGCTTCAAGGCCTCCCCCCAGCGGCGCCATGTATGGGACAAAGCCTTTATCGGCGGCTCGCTGCTGGCGACCACTGCACAAGGCGTTGCCTTGGGCGGCTATATTCAGGGGATCGCCTTCGATGGCATTCATTTCAGCGGTGGCTCGCTGGACTGGCTCACACCTTTTTCGCTGTTTTGCGGCGTCGGCCTGCTGTTTGCCTATGCCCTGCTAGGCAGCACCTGGCTGATAATGAAAACCGAAGGCGCCCTGCAACAGCGGATGTACCGGATCACCAAACCGTTGACGCTCGGGCTGCTGGTGATGATCGCCCTGGTCAGTGTATGGACACCGCTGGCTTACCCGAATATTGCCGCCCGCTGGTTTTCGCTACCCAACCTGCTGTGGTTTTTACCGGTACCGCTGTTAGTCATGCTGGTAGGTTGGTGGCTATGGCGTGCTATCGCCTTTCAAGACACCGCCCTGCCCTTTGTGTTGGTCTTGGCGCTGGTATTTTTAGGCTACAGCGGTCTGGGCATTAGCCTGTGGCCAACGATTATACCGCCCGATGCCTCTATCTGGCAGGTCGCCGCCCCCGCCCAAAGCCAAGGCTTTGCCTTAGTAGGCACGCTGTTTATTCTGCCGATTATCTTGATGTACACCGCCTGGAGTTACTACGTCTTCCGCGGCAAGGTGAAACCTGGCGATGCTTATCATTAACCCCCCTATCCCCCTGTGTATTGAGGAGTAAGACAATGAAGCCTCTCGCCAAGCGCCTGGGCTGGTTAGTCACCATCTGGCTTTCGAGTGTGGGTGTTCTCTTGCTGATTTCATTGGGACTTAAGTTTGTGATGGGAATGGCGGGATTGACCAGCTAACGACCTCTTTTGCACCCATAGCTCAAAAAGAGAATGCTGAATCCCTTCTCAGCAAGAATCCAGCACTTACATCTACTCCAGCAGGCGCTTTTCTAACACTCAATAGCATTCACAGCTAAGCCACCTTTGGATGTCTCTTTGTACTTATCCAACATGTCTCGGCCGGTATCGCGCATGGTACGAATCACCTTGTCCAACGAGATAAAGTGCGTGCCATCACCCCGCAACGCCATCTGGGCGGCATTGATCGCCTTGACCGTTGCAATGGCGTTGCGCTCAATACAAGGGACTTGAACTAGGCCACCGACAGGGTCGCAGGTTAATCCTAAATTGTGCTCCAACCCGATTTCGGCCGCATGCTCTACTTGTTCGGGCGTTCCGCCCATCACATCCGCCAAGCCAGCGGCTGCCATGGCACATGCCGATCCGACTTCTCCTTGGCAGCCCACTTCGGCACCGGAGATCGAGGCATTTTTCTTGCAGAGAATGCCAATAGCGCCTGCCGCCAGCAAAAAATCCACCACGTTTTTCTCGCAGGCGTTGGGCTGAAACTTCATATAGTAGTGTAAGACGGCGGGGATGATGCCCGCGGCGCCGTTGGTGGGGGCCGTGACCATGCGCCCGCCCGCGGCGTTTTCTTCGTTGACGGCGAGGGCAAAAATATTCACCCACTCCATCGCGGAAAACGTCGAGGCTATGAGGCAGTCATTCTGCTCGGCTGCTTGAAGGCGCTGGTGAAGGAGCTTGGCCCGGCGTTTTACTTTTAATCCGCCCGGCAGTATCCCTTCGTGGGTTAGCCCATTGTCGATGCATTCACACATCACCTGCCAGATACGCCACAGTTCGTTTCTGACCTCCTCCTCCGTCCGCCAGACTTTCTCATTTTCCAACATCAGCCGGCTGACACTTAGCTGCTCTTTTTTACATAGCGCCAAGAGCTGGTCAGCGGTGTCAAAGTTGTAAGGAAGGGTAACGCCACCCAAATCGTCTAGCGGCATATCCACTTGGGCTTGTTCAACCACAAAGCCGCCGCCCACCGAGTAATAGGTATTTTCATATACCAATTCGCCCTGGTGCGTAAAAGCTGCCAGCTTCATGGCATTTGGATGGTGCGGCAAACTCTCTTCATGAAAATAGAGGTCACTCTCCCAAACAAACGTCACTTCTTTTTGGCGGCCAAGCGCTAATGACTGGCTCTCTTTAAGCGTCTGAATGGCGGGCTCAATAATCGAGGGGTCTATTGTGCTAGGGCGTTCACCCATCAAGCCCATAATAATCGCATGATCAGTAGCATGACCTACCCCAGTCGCTGATAGCGAACCATATAGATGCACCTCAAGGTGCTCCACTTCATCGAGCAGGCTGTTTTCGCGCAGGGTGGTAACATACTTAAAAGCCGCCTGCATGGGCCCGACGGTATGGGAACTGGAGGGGCCTACTCCAATCTTAAAAAGGTCGAAAACACTGATAGGCATTGGAGCACCTCTTGACGTATAAACAGGGGAAAATCAGGCGGTGCCTGACAATTTCAATAAGTTATTGATGTGATGGTAAATAAAACTAATCTATCTTTTATTGATGATATTTTTATATTTATAAAATCATACTTTTAGGCACGACTTATCACATACAACTTCTCACATATAACAAGGGGTTACATATCGCTCTGGGAAAAGCTTAGCAACGACAGCAACCCAGTTATAAAAGCGCGCTCAAACTGTTTGCGTTTATTAACAAAAGCACCAGGTAACAAGCATTAGTTACAAAAAGACTAGTTACCAAAAACGACTGTGCGCCCTGAATAAAAGAACACGCGGCGTTCCAAGTGGTAGCTAATCGCTCTCGCCAGCGTTAGGCACTCGATATCCCGTCCCTTGGCAACCAGATCCTCTGGGTAGTGGGTGTGATCCACAGGCTCGACCCCTTGGGCAATAATGGGCCCTTCATCAAGGTCGTTATTAATGTAGTGGGCCGTGGCGCCGACTAGCTTAACTCCTTTCTCATAGGCCTGATGATAAGGCTTGGCGCCTTTAAAACCGGGCAGCAGCGAATGGTGAATATTGATGGCCCGGCCAGCTAATAGCTCACACATGGAGGGCGAAAGCACTTGCATATACCTTGCCAGCACCACCAGTTCAGCGTTGGTATCCGCGATGATTTCGCGTATCTGCGCTTCCTGCTGCAATTTCGTCTCGGGCGTGATCGGCAGGTAGTGGTAGGGCAAATCGTGCCAGGCTGCCAACGGCTCCAGATCGGGATGATTGGAAATCACTGCTTTGATATCCAGCGGAAGCTGGCCCGTCCGATAACGGTAGAGCAGATCATTCAAGCAGTGATCGGCCTTGGAGACCATAATCACGGTGCCGGTGCGTTTGCCCGGCGCCGTCAGTTCAAACTGCATGTCGAATTCGCTCGCCCGCGCTGCAAAATCGGCGTGAAAGCGCTCTTCATGAAACTCATCTTGCTCTGGGCGAAACTCGGCGCGAATGAAAAAGCGTCCGCCCAGCCGGTCATCGAAAGAGTTGAGTTCAGTGATATAGCACTGCTGCTCTTTTAGAAAGCGGGTGACGACATCCACCGTTCCCAAGCGGCTGGGGCATTGGGCGGCAAGTATCCAGGTATCACTCATTCGGCTCATAGTGCATCTCTAGTAGCGGCAGATCGTCGCGAAAGATCGTAGCGGCCGAAACAGTGTTCCGGCCTGCCAGCTTATTGTTCTACGTTAACGCCGTACTCTGACCCGGCATCCAGTAACCAGCGATAGCAGTAGTCGGCAAAGCTGCGCCGTACCACTAGCTCCCAGCGCTCTTCACTAGGGCGACGAAGGATAGTGGTCGCCTTGGCAAAAACGGTAGTGACGCCTTTCCCCACCGGGAAATTACTGGGGTGAACATCGTAGATCACCGTTTTCATCAACAGCTCACGGGCTGCCTCGCCGGAAAGCTCCAGCACTGTTTGTCCACCACTAACGTCGCTAATGGCGAAGTGGGCATCTCCCAGACGCTCACGCAGCTGCGTCTCCAGCGGGAACTCTTCCCCACCGGGCACAATCACCAGCCACTCGTCCGGGGAAAGCCACTGAATGGAGCGCTCGCCGCTGGCATCGTGCACCAGCGCCTGGGGTTTGCCAGGCAGGCTGATCCCCAGTACCTCGCGCACCGCCTCATCAAGCACGATGGCGCCACCACGCAGGATCAGATGCCCCTGCATTGCCCGCTCGCGTAGCTTAAGACGGTAACCGCTGCCCCGAGGAGCGCCACTGTGACGGTAGCTGTAGGCCAGCGGGGACTCTACCGGGATCGCGGTATCAGTACGTGTGTCGAAAGTAGCCGCGTTAGACATGCTGGCGCTCTCCCTTGGGGTCGTAGAAAACAGTGCTGACGATTTCAGCTTCATGGGTCTGGCCGTCTGCCATGGGCAGGTAAACCGTTTCACCCAACTTCTGATGGCCACCCTTAACCACCGCTAGCGCAAACCCTGAATCCAGAATCGGGCTGTAGTAGCTGGAGGTAACATGCCCCACCATCGGCATAGGGATCGCATGCTTGGGATCAAGCACGATCTGGGCCCCCTCTTCGAGGATCACCTTTGGATCCTTGGGCCGGAGCCCCACCAACTGCTTGCGGTTTTCGCGTTTGGTGTCACTGCGCGTCAGGGCTCGCTTGCCAATCCACGAGTAGGGCTTGTCGTAGCCTACGCACCACTGCATCCCTAAGTCTTCCGGCGTCACCGAGCCGTCGGTTTCCTGCCCCACGATGATAAAGCCCTTTTCAGCCCGCAGAACGTGCATGGTTTCGGTGCCATAAGGCGTCAAGCCGTACTTCTCGCCATGTTTGAACAGGGTTTGCCACACGTGCATGGCATAATTGGCTTGCACGTTGATCTCGAAGGTCAGCTCGCCGGTAAAGGAGATGCGAAAGACCCGTGCCGGCACCCCCGCCACTTTCCCGGAGCGCCAATCCATGAACTTGAAGCTATCGCGGTCAAGGTCGATATCACTGATCTCGGCGAGCAGCTTGCGCGCTTCTGGGCCAGTGATGGTCATGGTGGCCCAGTGGTCAGTCACTGAAGAGAAGTAGACATCCAGTTCCGGCCACTCGGTTTGATGCCATAGCTCCAGCCATTCCAGGATCGCAGCAGCGCCACCGGTAGTGGTGGTCATCAAAAAGTGATTTTCAGCAAGACAGCTGGTCACGCCGTCATCGGTGACCATACCGTCATCTTTACACATCAGGCCGTAGCGGCACTTGCCGACTGCCAGCTTCTCCCACTTGTTGGTGTAAATCCGCGCCAGGAATTCACGCGCATCCGGCCCCTGGATATCGATCTTGCCAAGGGTCGAGGCATCGAGGATACCGACCTTCTCGCGCACGGCCAGACACTCGCGAGCCACTGCCTCGTGCATCGTCTCGGTCTTTCCATTCACCTTCTCTGGGTAGTACCAGGGACGCTTCCACTGACCAACGTCCTCGAACTCGGCGCCGCGCTCCACGTGCCATTGGTGCAGCGCGGTGTAGCGCTCGGGGTCGAACAGGTCACGGCAGTGGCGACCAACGATGGCGCCGAAGGTGACCGGGGTGTAGTTAGGACGGAACACCGTGGTGCCCACCTCAGGAATGGAGCGACTCAAACAACGGGCGGCAATCGCCATGCCGTTAATATTACCCAGCTTGCCCTGGTCAGTACCGAAGCCCATCGCGGTATAGCGCTTAATGTGTTCGATGGACTCAAAGCCCTCTCGAGTCGCCAGCTCGATACCCGCCGCGGTGACGTCGTTCTGCAGGTCGACGAACTGCTTGGGGCCACGCAGGGTGGGCTTCTCATGGGGCACTTGGAAGAGTGCCACCGCAGGCCCCTGCTGGAGACATTCCGTACTGGGTAGGTTGACCGGCTGGGCAGCGTGCCCTACGGCAGCCGACGCTCTGATGCCCGCTTCGACACCCTCAGCGAGCACATCCCCCAACGCATAGATGCCATTAGTACCACCACATGCCTGAACGCCCTTCACCAGCCCCGGCACAAAGCCGAGAATATCGTCACGCCAGGTAGGCCGCGCGCCGGTGTGAGAAGCCAGATGAATCACCGGGCTGTAGCCGCCGGAGCTGGCAATAGTGTCGCAGGCCAGTTCCTGAACCGGGCCGCTCACTTTGAAAGCGTCAATATCGATTTTGGCGACCCGTGCCGCGGTGACCCGATTGCTGCCCTTCGCCTCGATCACAGCACTGCCGGTAATGATGTTGATGCCCTGGGCGCGGGCGGCATCCACCCAGTCACCTGCCGGTGCTTCGCGGGCATCCACGATAGCCACTACCTTACAGCCGGCCTCTTTCCAGTCCAGGGCAGCGCGGTAGCCATAATCGTTACTGGTGGAGAGCACCAGTTTGCGGCCCGGCGCCACGCCATAGCGGCGAATGTAGGTCGACACAGCGCCAGCCAGTAGGTTGCCCGGCACGTCATTGCCCGCGTATACCAGCGGACGCTCGTGGGCGCCCGTGGACAGGATCACCTGACCAGCGCGTACCCGGTGCAGGCGTGCGCGTACCTGACGGTGGCCATTTTCCACCGGCGCCGTATCGCCCAGGTGTTCGGTGCGCCGCTCATGCAGGGTAACGAAATTGTGATCGTGATAACCGTTGGCCGTAGTACGCGGCAGCAGCGTGACGTTCTCGCAGCCCGCCAACTCGTCCATCACCCGGACAACCCACTGATCCGCTGGCTTGCCTTCCAGGGTTTCACGACTGGCCAGCAACGAGCCGCCCATTTCGTCCTGCTCATCGGCAACGATCACCCGAGCGCCGCTGCGCGCGGCGGCCAGCGCTGCCGCCAGACCCGCGGCGCCTGCGCCGACAACCAGCACATCGCAGTGCTGATTGAAGTGATCATAGCTGTCCGGATCGGCTTCCATGGGGCTGCGACCCAGGCCCGCCGCCTTACGGATATATTTTTCGTAGGTCAGCCACATTGAGGCCGGCGCCATGAAGGTCTTGTAGTAGAAGCCAGGCGGCATAAACTGCCCCCCCAGCTTGCCGATCAGCCCCATCAGGTCGCGCTGGACGTTTGGCCAGCCGTTGGTGCTACTGGCGGTCAGTCCCTCATACAGCGCCTGCTGGGTGGCGCGCACGTTGGGCACCTGGCCAGCCTCGCTGCTGCCCAGCTGCACGATGGCATTGGGCTCTTCGGCACCCGCAGCGACGATGCCGCGGGGGCGCGAGTATTTAAAGCTGCGGTTAACGATATCCACACCGTTCGCCAGCAGGGCCGAGGCCAGGGTATCCCCGGGGTGCCCTTGGTAACGCTGGCCGTTAAAGGTAAAGCTCAACGTGCGGGAGCGATCGATACGGCCGCCTGTGTTAAGGCGGTACACTTGTTGCTTAGACTGGCTCATGCCCGCACTCCTTCTTGTTGGCTGACCGCGGCCGCCTCGCGAGTCTGATTCTGGCTGTCGGCGGTAATCGACGGCTGCTCACCCATTTTGTAAGTCTCGAGAATCTCGTAGCTCACGGTGTGACGCGTCACGTTGAAAAACTTGCGGCAACCCACCGCGTGCACCCACATTTCATGGTGAACGCCACGGGGGTTGTCACGGAAGAACAGGTAGTCACCCCACTCTTCGTCACTACACGCCTCGGGCTCCTTGGGGCGCTCGATATGCGCCTGGCCCTTGGGGTGGAACTCCTCTTCCTCACGGTGTTCGCCGCAGTAGGGGCAGTAGATATAGAACATGCGGATATTCCTCTCGTATGAACCCTAGTGGGCCACGCCGGCAGCGCCGTGTTCGTCGATCAGCGCACCGCTATGGAAGCGGAACATGGAGAACGGCTCGGCGATGGGGTGCATTTCACCCTTGGCCAGGCTGGCAGCGAAGACATGCCCCGACCCTGGTGTGGCTTTGAAGCCGCCGGTACCCCAGCCGCAGTTGAAGTACAGACCCTTCACCGGCGTTTTGGAGATAATCGGGCAGGCATCCGGGCAGGTATCAACAATACCGCCCCACTGACGGTTCATGCGCACCCGCGAGAAGATCGGGAACATCTCGACGATCGCCTGAAGCGTGTGCTCTACGGTGGGGTAGCTGCCGCGTTGACCATAGCCGTTGTAGCCGTCGATGCCCGCACCGATTACCAGGTCGCCCTTATCGGACTGGCTGATGTAGCCATGCACCTGGTTCGACATCACCACCGTATCGAGAATCGGTTTGATCGGTTCAGACACCAAGGCTTGCAGCGGATGGGACTCCAACGGCAGGTTAAAGCCCCCCATCTTGGCCAGCACGCTGGAGTTACCGGCAGTCACACAACCGACGGTTTTGGCTTCAATATCGCCACGGTTGGTGTGTACACCATAGATCTGGCCATCACGAATCTTGAAGCCGGTGACTTCGGTCTGCTGCAGAATATCCACACCATGGGCATCGGCACCGCGGGCATAGCCCCAGGCCACCGCATCGTGGCGCGCCACGCCAGCACGCGGCTGCCAGGAAGCCCCCATCACCGGATAGCGAGCGTTCTTGGAGCAGTCCATAATTGGCACCAGCTCCTGCACCCCTTTGGCGTCTAACACTTCGCCGTCAATGCCATTCAGCCGATTGGCATTCACCCGACGCTGGATATCGCGCATATCCTGCAGGGTATGTCCTAGGTTAAGAACGCCGCGCTGGGAGAACATGACGTTGTAGTTTAGATCCTGGGAAAGCCCTTCCCACAGCTTCATGGCGTGTTCATAGAGAGCGGCCGATTCGTCCCACAGGTAGTTGGAACGCACGATGGTGGTATTACGGGCGGTGTTACCACCGCCCAGCCAGCCTTTTTCGATCACCGCCACGTTCTTGACGCCGAACTCTTTGGCCAAGTAGTAGGCCGTGGCCAAGCCGTGACCGCCACCACCGACGATGATGACATCGTACTGTTTCTTGGGTGTGGGGTTGCGCCACTGGCGCTCCCAGTTCTCGTGGTGGCTCAGCGCGTGCTTGACCAGGCCGAAGCCGGAATAGCGTTGCATAGTGGTCTCCTCAGTTCAGCCGCGCCGGGCCCTGCCGGCAAGCCGATTCAAGCAATGGATTCGACGGCTTCAACGGCGGACTCAGCGTAAACAGGGTGCTGGGCACACACGTCGGTCACTTTGGCCTGCACCTCGGCTTCAATGGCAGTCGTGTCTTTGCCTGCCGCCAGCTCGTCCAGGATGTCGCAAATCCAGCCCGCTAGTTCGCTACACTCCTGGCTATCGAAGCCGCGAGTGGTGACCGCTGGGGTGCCGATACGCAGGCCGGAAGTTACGAAGGGGCTTTGGGGATCATTAGGCACCGTATTCTTATTAACGGTGATATACGCGCGGCCAAGGGCTGCATCCGCATCTTTACCGGTAATGCCCTGGCGGATAAGCGAAACCAGAAAAAGATGGTCGTCGGTACCGCCAGACACCACGTCGTAGCCACGCTCCATAAACACTTTGGCCATGGCCTGGGCGTTATCGATCACCTGCTGCTGGTAGCGCACAAACTCCTGGTTCATGGCCTCCTTAAACGCCACCGCCTTAGCAGCGATCACGTGCATCAAGGGGCCACCCTGCTGACCGGGGAAAACTGCGCCATTAAGCTTTTTATACAGCGCTTCGTCGCCATGAGCGGAGAGAATCAAACCACCCCGCGGGCCGCGCAGCGTTTTATGGGTGGTGGTGGTAACCACATGAGCGAAGGGAAGCGGGCTTGGATAGAGGCCCGCGGCCACTAATCCAGCGACGTGGGCCATGTCGACCATCAACCAGGCGCCCACCTCATCGGCAATAGCGCGAAAACGGCGCCAGTCCACCACACGAGAGTAAGCGGAGAAGCCCGCGATGATCATCTTCGGTTGGTGCTCGCGAGCCAAGCGCTCGACTTCTTCATAATCGATCTCGCCGGTTTCCGGCTTAAGGCCATACTGCACAGCGTTGTAATGCTTGCCCGAAAAGTTGGGTGCAGCACCATGGGTTAAGTGGCCGCCGTGGGCCAAGCTCATACCCAGTATTGTATCTCCCGGCGATACCAGTGCCATAAACACAGCGGCGTTGGCCTGGGCCCCCGAATGCGGCTGCACATTGGCATAGTTGGCACTAAAAAGGTGGCAGGCTCGCTCAATGGCCAAGGCTTCAACCTTGTCCACGAACTCACAGCCGCCGTAATAACGGCGACCTGGATAGCCTTCTGCATACTTGTTGGTCAGCTGTGTACCTTGCGCTTCCATAACAAGTTTGCTGGTGTAATTTTCGGAGGCGATTAATTCAATATGTGCTTCTTGGCGAACCGTTTCTTCAGCAATTGCTTCAGCAAGCAACGTGTCGTAACTGGCCAAACGGGCATTGGGGGAAAAATTATTGTGAAGCATTAACGCCTCCTCATTAGTCACTTTCTTATTAAGTGCTGACATACCTTTAATGCTGATAAACCCAGGTCGCTTTCAACCAAAGTCCCTATCAACGCGTTGTTACCGCGATACTATCGTTGGTTTCCGAGCCCAAGATGCTTGCCGACGTCACCACTCGATGCATTTGCGACATCAGCAACATTTAGGCTGATGCTGACGAGAAAGGACCGGAAAAACCGCCGAAAAAGCCCCATCCCAGCAGGATAAAACCAGTGGTGAATGCTTACTTATTAGTGACCAGTGCTGTCTAAGAGGGAGGATTATTGGTTATCACCAAAACCAAAACGCCCTTTACAGCCATAACCATAAAGGGCGTTTTGCGACAGGTAGTAAAATGGCTGCCAGCGCTAGAAATCCACCACTAGATCCCCTTTAGGACGGCTGCAGCAAGACAGGATATAGCCTTCTTCGACATCCTCATCCGTGATACCGCCGTTATGCTCCATTTCCACCTCACCCGATTTGAGCTCTACACGGCAAGTACCACAAATCCCCATACCACAGGCCTTGGGAATATGCAGACCCAGCTTGGCTGCCGCCGCATGAACCGTCTCACCCGGCTGAATGCGCACACTTTTCCCTGAAGAGGCAAACTCAATGCTGTGCAATTCGCTGGTATCGACATTTTCGGCGTCGACCTCTGCCTGCTCAGCCAGCTCAAGGACATCTTCACGTACCTCAACCGGCGTCGCGCCAAACGACTCCTCATGGTAGTGATCCATGTTGAAGTTGTTGGCACGAAGAATATTTTTGATGGCGTTCATGTAGGGGGTCGGGCCGCAGCAGAATATCTCCCTTTCCATGAAGTCCGGCACAATGAGTTCGAACAGCGGCTGGGTAAGGTAGCCACGGTAGCCGGCCCAGGCTTCACCAATATCTTCCTTACTTTCGCAGATGATATGCAGCTTGAACTCAGGAATGCGCGAAAACATATGCACCAGCTCACGATGATAAATCACATCACGAGGGGCTCGAGCGCTGTGTATGAACTCAACGTCAACAGCGGCGTTGGTATCAAACAGCCAGCGCGTCATGGACATCAAGGGCGTAATGCCCACCCCGCCAGAGAGAAACAGCACTTTCTCGGCTGGGAAATCGATAGAGTTAAAATTGCCTACCGGCCCGTGCACCACCAGCTCGTCGCCCACCTTTAAATTAGCGTGCAACCAATTAGACACCTTACCGCCCGGCACTTGTTTAACGGTGATTGAAAAGCTGTAAGGGATAGAGGGAGAGCTGGAAATCGTATAAGAGCGCATGATCGGCTGATGATCAATCTCAAGCTCCAGCGTCACGAACTGACCGGGCTTGAAAAAGAACAGTACAGGCTGCTCGGCCATAAAACAGAACGTGCGCACATCCTGGGTTTCCTGGATGACCTTAACACAACGTACCTGGTGGCGGCCGTTGGTCCAGGTTTGGGTCGTGACCGGATTGAAGAAATTGGTTGTCATTATCGCCTCTGCCTGACCAGCCTTTATCACTATGCATCACCGAACCGTAATCGCTATACGGCCAGTACCGTTGAGATGCATTCTGGGGATGCGCCTGCTAGCCGACTTACCTGACAACGACGCGCACTTACCTCGTGCCACTCTTTATCGTTTAGAAAGCGCTTTTTTAGTCGCCGCTACGCCACCTAATGTCGCGGGCAGATAACTGGCAGGGAGTAGCCTGCAACACAATCTGTCACTGACGTCAGACCACATTTAAATAAAACGCCAGGTTACGCAACAGCGCAACAAGATAAACAATCTTGACTAACGGCCGACTCGCAGCCCTAGAGGGGAAAGCGGTGGTTTACGAGGATACTGGTATGGAAAAAAGTGTTTCTAATCTAATGGACGACCCACTTGCAGCGGCTCGTGAGTCAACGACCCAAATGTTGCAGGCAAGGGGGCGTACTTTTTCGCTTCCACAACCGTTTTATAACGATGCCCGCCTGTTTGCCATTGATATGCAAGAGGTGTTTGAGAAAGAGTGGCTGTTCGCAGGAATGACATGCGAGATCCCCACCAAGGGTAACTTCATGACACTGGATATCGGTGACAACCCCATTGTCATCGTACGCGGTGGTGAAGGCACCATTCATGCCTTTCACAATGTCTGCCGCCACCGCGGTTCGCGACTTTGCGTAAAGGATAAGGGCAAAGTGGCAAAACTGGTCTGTCCGTATCACCAGTGGACTTACGAGCTTGATGGTCGCTTGCTGTTTGCTGGCAGCGATATGGGCACTGATTTCAACCTTGATCAGTTTGGCCTCAAGCCGGTCAGCATTTGCACCGCTGGCGGTTTCATCTTTATCAACTTAAGCGACAACCCGCCCCCTATGGATGACTTTCTGGAAACGCTTGAGCATTATCTTGAGCCCTACCAGATGGACAACGTCAAGGTCGCCGTAGAGTCCAGTATCGTCGAGCAAGCCAACTGGAAGCTGGTCATCGAAAACAACCGCGAGTGCTATCACTGCAACGGCGCACACCCTGAGCTGCTGAACTCATTGCAAGAGTTTGATGACACCGACGATCCGCGCGCAACGCCCGCCTATAAAGAGCTGGTGGCATGCAAACAAGCGGATTGGGATGAGGAGCAAGTGCCCTATCAGTTGAAGCGCTTTGGCAAACGCAATCGTCTGACCCGCACGCCGCTGCTGGATGGCATTGTCTCCATGACAATGGACGGTAAGCCCGGCTGTAAGAAGCTAATGGGCCGCTTAACAAGCCCTGATATGGGCTCGCTGCGCATCCTGCATCTGCCTAATTCATGGAACCACTTCATGGGCGATCACGCGGTGGTATTCCGCGTACTTCCCCTTGGCCCGCAGCAAACTGTGGTGACCACCAAGTGGCTAGTTCACAAGGATGCCGTGGAAGGCATTGACTACGATCCCGAGCAGCTCCGCCGCGTATGGGATGCTACCAACGACCAGGATCGCCAGCTCGCCGAAGAGAACCAGCGCGGGATTAACTCCAAGGCTTACCAACCCGGCCCTTACTCTGAAACTTATGAGTTTGGTGTTATCGATTTTGTCGACTGGTACGCCGCCCTAATGCTTGAGAATTTAGGCGAAAACACCCCTTCACTACAGTTAGCGCAAGGGTAAAATCTGGAAAGTCTAAAGGCAGCGACGGTCACCGACTATAGGATTCAGCCAGCGGAACTGACAACGTGTACACACAAGAGACACCTGTGTACACTTTGCCGCAACATTCCTAGAGACGAGTTTGATGCCACCCTCCGATACTCCCACTGCCAAGGGTTCCCAAGACGTCTGGCTCGACGCGGCATTTGAGCTGCTACTCGAATCCGGCGTCGATAGCGTACGCATTCTTCCCCTGGCCAAACGGCTAAAGCTTTCTCGCACCAGTTTCTACTGGTTCTTCAAGGATCGCGAGGCGCTGCTGGAGGCCCTGATCGCACGCTGGCGTGAAAAGAATACCCAGGGTCTGGTGCAGCAGACCGAAGCCTATGCCGAGAATATCGTCGAGGCAATGCTCAACGTCTTCGACTGCTGGCTGAACCCCCATCTATTCGACTCACAGCTAGAGTTCGCCATGCGTAGCTGGGCGCTGCAGTCGCACGCCGTGGTGGGTGAGATTGATGCCGCCGACGGCACGCGCATTGATGCCCTAGCAAGCATGTTCGAACGCTACGGCTATGATCCGCTAGCGGCCAACGTGCGTGGTCGCACCATCTACCTAACCCAGATCGGCTATATCTCGATGAACACCCAGGAACCACTTGAGGTGCGCATGCAGCGCATCCCCGCCTATGTCGAGATATTCACCGGCCAGCCCACTGGTTCCAAAGAGCTACAACGTTTCCATGCCCGCCATGGATATTCTCCAGCCAGCAGCGACTAGTCCACAACAAGGCTGATAGGCGATCACCCCCCATCCCGCCGCCGTATTGGCGATTGAACATGCTCGCCCCGCAATGTACATCGATGAACATTATATTGACAACAGTGAACATAGGCGCCTAGATTTATCCAATACACAACAAAATGGCGTCCTGTCCATGCTTAACGATCCGCTACTGCAGCCCTTTCAGCTAAAGCACCTGACCCTGAAAAACAGGCTCATGGTGACAGCCCATGAGCCCGCTTATCCTGAGGACGGGATGCCCAAAGCACTCTACCGTGCCTACCACGTCGAGCGCGCCAAGGCAGGCCTTGGCCTGACCATGACCGCCGGGTCTGCGGCGGTGGCCAAGGACAGCCCGCCAGTGTTCAACAACATCCTCGCCTACAAGGATGAAGTCGTGCCGTGGATGCGCGAGCTGACCGACGCCTGCCACGAACACGGCACCGCGGTGATGATCCAACTGACCCACCTGGGTCGGCGCACCCGTTGGGACAAGGGCGATTGGCTGCCAGCAGTATCGTCTTCGCATCGTCGCGAGGCGTCCCACCGCGCTTTTCCCAAGCAGGTCGAGGATTGGGATATTGAGCGCCTGATCCGCGACTACGCCGATGCCGCTGAACGCATGCACGCCGCCGGCCTTGATGGCATCGAGCTGCAGGCCTATGGCCATCTGATGGATCAGTTCTGGTCGCCGCTGACCAATACCCTTGAGGGGCCTTATGGCGGGGATCTCGACAACCGACTGCGTTTCACTTTCGAGGTGCTGCGCGCCATTCGCCAGCGGGTTGGCGAGGCATTCATCGTCGGTGTGCGCTACACCGGCGACGAGATGCTGCCGGGTGGGCTGACCTCCGGCGATGGAATGGAGATATCACGGCGCTTGAAGGAGAGCGGCCTGGTCGATTTTCTCAACGTGGTTCGCGGCCACATCGATACCGATGCAGGGCTCACCGACGTGATTCCCATCCAAGGCATGCCCAGCGCCCCACACCTGGATTTCGCTGGCGAAATACGCCGCGAGATCGACTTTCCCACCTTCCATGGCGCCAAGATCCAGGATGTCGCCACTGCTCGTTATGCCATCGCCTCGGGCAAGGTCGATATGATCGGCATGACCCGTGCCCACATGGCCGACCCGCACATCGTGCGCAAGATCGCCGAAGGGCGAGAGGAAGAGATTCGCCCCTGCGTCGGTGCCAACTACTGCCTTGATCGTATCTACCAGGGGGGCGCCGCCTACTGCATCCACAACGCCGCTACCGGGCGCGAAACCAGCATGCCCCATACTATTCCCAAGGCGGCACAGCAGCGGCGAGTGGTGGTTATCGGCGCCGGTCCGGCGGGGTTGGAAGCTGCCCGAGTCGCCGGCGAGCGAGGCCATTCGGTGGTGGTGCTGGAAGCCGCCAGCGATGCCGGTGGACAGGTGCGCCTCACCGCTCAGAGCGAGCGCCGCCGCGAGATGCTGGGCATCATCGATTGGCGCCTGGCGCGCTGCGAAGCGCTCGGCGTCGAGATCCGCTACAACGTCTGGGCCGAGGTGGAGGAGGTACTCGCCGAGCAGCCGGACGTGGTGATCGTGGCCACCGGCGGCTATCCCATGGAAGATCAGCCTGAGGTCGGGCACGATTTGGTGGTCAACACCTGGGACATCCTGTCCGGCCATGTGCCACCGGGCAAGCGGGTACTGCTGTTCGACGATGCTGGCGACCATGCCGCCCTGCAGGCGGCGGAGATCATTGCCGCCGCGGGGGCCGAACTGGAGATTATGACGCCGGATCGCACCTTCTCTGCAGAGATCATGGCCATGAACCTGGTGCCCTATATGCGCTCCCTGCAGCGACCCAACGTCACCTTCACAACCACTTACCGACTGAAGTCCGTGGCACGCGATGGTGGCGAGCTACTGGCCAAGATCACCAGCGACTACATGGATCTTGAGCACGAACGGCGCATCGACCAGGTAGTGGTCAACTACGGCATCACGCCCATGGCCGACATCTATTTCGAGCTCAAACCGCACGCCAGCAATGGCGGCGAGGTGAACTACGATGACCTGATCGTGGGCAACCCTCAGCGCGTCATCAACAATCCGGATGGCCGTTTCCAGCTGTTCCGGATTGGCGATGCCGTCGAGTCCCGGAACACCCACGCGGCCATCTACGACGCTCTCAGGCTGGTCAAGGACATATAGCTTTTGCAGTAAACCAGTGCGGCATTAGCGCTATTTGGGCTCAATCGGGCGAGAGGCCCCTTAGCCGCTCACTACGCCGGCGTAGCAGCTCGAGGGTCGTCAGCAGCAGCATCGAGAGCAGCACCAGCATGGTGGCTACGGCGAGGATCGTCGGGCTGATCTGCTCACGAATGCCTGACCACATCTGGATCGGCATGGTGCGTTGTTCGGGGCCTGCTATGAACAACACCACCACCACCTCGTCGAAGGACGTAATAAAGGCGAACAGTGCCCCCGAGACCACACCCGGCGTGACCAACGGCAGCACCACCTTGAAGAAGGTTCGAGTCGGATTCGCGCCAAGACTATGCGCAGCACGAATCAGCGTGGTATCGAAACTCGATAGTGTGGCAGTCACGGTGATGACCACGAAGGGAATGCCTAGCGCTGTGTGGGCCAGAATTACGCCCAAATAGGTCTGGGCGAGATTGACCTTGGAAAAGAAGAAGAACATCGCCGCCGCGGAGATGATCAGCGGCACGATCATCGGCGAAATCAGCAACGCCATGATCGCGCCACGCGCCGGCATATGCCGACTCGACAACCCCAGCGCCGCCACGGTTCCCAGTACCGTGGCCAGAAAGGTGGAGGCAATACCGATGATAAAGCTGTTCTTGATGGCATTGAGCCATACACTCGAGGTGAAGAAGTCCTGATACCAGCGCAGCGAGTAGCCAGCCGGGTCGAAGGACAGCATCGCCTTGCTGAAAGTGAAGTAGGGCTCGGCATTGAACGACAGTGGGATGATGATCAGCAGCGGTCCGATTAGGAACAGAAAAACCAGCCCGCAGATACCCAGGAATAGGTAGTGCCAGATGCGCTCGCCACGGGTGGCATAGGAAGGAATGGCCATCGTTTACCCCAGCTTAACCTTGTCGACGCCGATCAGGCGATTGAATACCAGATAGCAGATAATCACCACGAACAGCAGAATTGAGGCTATAGCAGCCGCCAGACCCCAGTTGAGCGATGTCTGCATATGGTAAGCGATATAGTTGGTAATGAAGCGCCCCGACTGACCGCCCACCAGCGCCGGTGTGATGTAGTAGCCGATGGACAGGATGAACACCAGGATGCCGCCGGCGGCAATGCCCGGAATCGTCAGCGGGAAATAGACCCGGCGGAAGCTCAGAAACGGCTTGCCCCCCAGTGAGCGTGCCGCCCGCATGTAGCTGGGCGGGATGGTCTTCATTACCGAGTAGAGCGGCAGGATCATAAAAGGCAATAGGATGTGCGTCATGGCGATGATGGTGCCCATCTTGTTGTGAATCATCTGCCATCTGGCCTCATCAGCAATCACCCCAAGAAATACCATTATATCGTTCAACACGCCCTGCGATTGCAGGATGGCGATCCAGGTGGTGGTGCGCACCAGCAGCGAGGTCCAGAACGGCAGCAATACCAGAATCATCAGCAGGTTGGAGTGACGCGCCGGAAGGCTCGCCAGCAGGAAAGCGACCGGGTAACCGAGCAGCAGCGTCAGGCCGGTGATGACAGCACTCATCCACAGCGTTCGCCAGAACAGGGTGGCGTGGATTCGCATGTGCTCCGGCACCTTGACGATCTCGCCGTCTGGGCTCAACTGGAGGTCGACCGCCGCCAGGTAATACGAAATCGTATAGGGAGACGCCTCACGCTGGATCAGCTTCCACGTATCGAGCTCTCCCCAGGTGTCATTGACCTCGATGAGGGACTCGCGATAGGGCGGCTCCAATGTGCCAACACGACGCGCCGTGCGACTGATGGTCGAGCGCATGCCCGACTTCTCATAGTTGAGTCGGCTGGACAACAGGCCCAAGTTTCGTTCCTGCTGGCCTTCGCGAAGATCCTCGGCCAAGGCCGCAAAGGCGGCTTCACCGGGTAACGACTCACCGTTCCAGCCATCTAGCGCTGAAACGGTACGCGATAGGTGGGTGGATACTTCAGGGTTATCGACACTGCGCCATAGCATTTCGAACAAGGGCATCAGGAAGGCGATGAACAGAAATGTCAGCAGTGGCGCGACCAGCAACAGCGCCTTGATTTTCGAGCGTCGCACGGTACGACGCAGACTGACCTTGAGCGGCACACCATCGGCCGTTCTCAAAGGGGCTGCAGGAGATTCGGACACGTAGGTCTCTCCATCAGGCGAAAGAAGCGATCAGCAACGATCGGCTATCGACATACCGCCGCCCGGTTTTCACCGGACGGCGGCGGCAAAACCTTACTGGGACAGCCAGGCGTTGAAGCGCTGGGTCAACTCATCGTTGTAGTCGGCCCAGAACAAATCATCTTTCTGCAGCGCCGTTGCGAAGTTGGGCTCGTAGGTCGGCATGTGCGGCGTCATTTCGATACCGGTTTCGGCATGGGTCGAAACCAGCTCAGAGGAAGAGAGGCGTGCCGGGCCGTACGAGATGTATTGCGCCTGATCAGCGAGTCGTTGGGTATCGGTGGCGAAATAGAGATAATCCTTCACCTTGTCGAGTTTACCGGTGGGCACAACCCAGCCATCCAGTTCGAACACCTGGGCGTCCCAGATGATCTCGAAGGGCTGGTCTTCAGTCACCATGGCATTGAAGATCCGGCCATTGTAGGCGGAGGCAAAGGCAACTTCCTGATCGGCTAGCAACTGAGGCGGCTGTGCGCCCTCTTCCCACCAGATGACTTCGTCTTTGATGGTATCGAGCTTGTCGAAGGCACGCTGCACGCCTTCTTCGGTCTCAAGCATCGCGTAAACCTCTTCGCGATCAACGCCATCGGCGATCAAGGCCCATTCCATGTTGTTGATCGGCTTGCGCAGCAGGGCGCGCTTGCCGGGATAGTTTTCCAGGTCGAAGACATCCTCAATGGTGCTGGGCTGGTCATCTTCGGGGAACATCTCGCTATTAAAAGCGACGATATTGGAATAGACGATGGATGCCACAAAGCAGTCACCCAAAGCGCCGTCGACGAAGTCCTCACTGGGCGGCGTACCATCCGGGGCGTCGGCCAGCAGTTCATCGTGATCAAGTGGCTCGATAAGCCCTTCGGCACAGGCGATCATGGCATCGGCAGGGAGCATATCAACCAGATCCCAGGTAACGTTGCCAGCCTGGGATTGAGCGCGCAGACCGGCAAGCGCGTTACCGCTGCGGTCGATATTGACGATCTCATCGCCGGTCTGCTCAATCCAGGGCTTATCATAAGCCTCGTGCTGACTCATGCTGTAAGCACCGCCCCAGGAAACAATGTTCAGCGTCTGCTGGGCATGGGCACTGACCGCCACGGCGAGTGACGATAGCCCCACCACAGCGATGCCTGCCTTGAGAACGCGCTTGCGGATAATGGTCTTCATAGAGATTCTCCGGTTGTTGTGACACTTGCCGCCGACACCATGGGATGCCGCGATACGGCGATTTCGACTGCCGTCCTACTCAGGCATCCAGCGCGCGGCAATCGGCACTCGACCAGCCGACCTGAATCTGCTGGCCAGGGCGCATAACGCCAACGCCTTGGGCATTGGGCGTCTTGAGGATGAAATCATCGTTACCGCACACCGCCACCCGCGTACGCAGGTGGTCGCCAAGATAGATGACCTCCTGCACGGTAGCGGTAAACTGATTGTCGAACCGCTCTGCGGCATCGTCGCGCAGGATGCTGACTCGCTCGGGGCGCAACGATAGCGTCGTTCGCGACCCCACGTCGCCTACCGCCACCGGTTTGGCTATCACGGTGTCGCCGCTATCGAGGCGTACTTTGCAGTCATCGCCGCGGTACTCGCTGACCTCGCCAAGCAGTCGGTTATTCTCCCCGATAAAATACGCCACAAAGGCATTTTCCGGTCGCTCGTATAGCTCATCTGGGGACGCCAACTGCTGCACCACGCCGTCATTGAATACCGCGATACGGTCGGACATGGTGAGTGCTTCGGTCTGATCGTGGGTGACATAGATCATGGTCACCCCAAGGCTGGCGTGGATGCGCTTTATTTCGTACTGCATCTCTTCACGTAGATTCTTGTCCAGCGCGCCTAGCGGTTCGTCCATCAGCACCAACTCAGGCTCAAAGACCAACGCTCGAGCCAACGCCACGCGCTGTTGCTGACCGCCGGAGAGCTGCGCCGGGCGACGGTCACCAAACTCCTCCAGGCGCACCATGGCCAGTGCCTTATCAACCTTCTCTTTGATCTGGGCTTTGTTGAGATGACGTACTTCGAGCGGGAAGGCGAGGTTCTCGGCCACTGTCATGTGCGGGAACAGCGCATAGTTCTGGAACACCATGCCAATGCCGCGGTTGTGCGGGGGCAAGCCGTTGATCGGCTCGTTCTTGAGCAGGATCTCACCGTGGGTGGGGGTTTCAAAGCCCGCCATCATCATCAGGCAAGTGGTCTTACCGGAGCCCGAAGGGCCCAGCAGGGTGACGAATTCACCCTTGCGGATGTCTAGGTTGAAACCCTTGACGACCAACTCGACACCGTCATAACTCTTTTGAACATTGACGAAGCGGGCAAAACACGACGACGCGTCTGTCGTCGAGGCCGTTTCCTCCCCAGCGTCTGCAAGGGTCTCATTCATGCAAATTCCCCGTTGACAGTCCCGTTGCGGCGAAGCGAGTACGCAATCCAACACGCACACACACCGACACGCATCCCCTGGAACCTGATTGATTTATATTTTTTTCTTAATGCTTGTTAACGACCATAAGGGTTGCTCGTGGCGCATTACAATTTTCGTCGGGACAATTAGCGTTGAATATCAACATGCCACAGGCACAGCAAAGTCAACTACGTCCGGGGTCCTTTAACGTCGATTCACGACATCGCCCATGGAAGTTTCTCCATGGGCGATAGGTCGTTGCCATTGATCAGGCCGCACCCGCAGGGCTCAAATGACAGGCGGCATACTTGAACTCCGGAATCTTGCCAAAAGGATCCAGCGCCGGATTGGTTAACAGGTTCGCCGCTGCCTCCCCGTAACAGAAAGGCACGAACACCATGCCCTCGGGCATCCCCGGATCCGTCCTTGCTTTGAGAGTGATGGAGCCCCGCCGGGTGGCGATGGTCAGGTCATCGCCCGGCGCCATTCCCAGACGAATAAACTCAGCGGGGGCCAGGCTCGCTACGGCTTCCGGTTCCAGGTCATCAAGCACTTTGGCGCGCCGGGTCATCGAACCGGTATGCCAGTGCTCTAACTGGCGCCCGGTGGTCAGTACTGTTGGGTAGTCGTTGTCGACCGGCTCATCCGGTGGCAGCGGGCGCGTGGGGGCGAACTTCGCCCGGCCGCTGGCGGTGGGAAACGCATCGCTGAAGACCACGTCGTGCCCCGGCGCGTCCTCCGCTGGGCAGGGGTAGGTCACCGACTGCTCGCGCTCCAAACGCTCCCAGGAAATATGGTCGAGAGAGGCCATGCCTTGCTTCATCTCGGCGAAGACGTCCCGTGGGTGCTGGTAATCCCACCCCAGACCAAAACGTTTGGCGATTTCCTGGATAATCCACCAGTCCGGCTTGGCCTGGCCCGGCAACGGCAGCGCCGCACGTCCCATCTGCACTTGCCGATTGGTGTTGGTGACGGTGCCGTTTTTCTCCGGCCAGGCGGAGGCCGGCAGGATGACATCGGCAAACTGGGCGGTCTCGGTGACAAACAGATCCTGCACCACCAGATGTTCCAGCTTGGCCAGGGCGACCCGGGCATGGGCCAGATCCGGGTCGGACATCGCCGGGTTTTCACCCTGGATATACATGCCGCGAATGGTGCCCGCGGTGATAGCGTCCATAATTTCCACCACGGTGAGACCCGGCGTGGGATCCAGTTTGGTATTCCACAGTTCTTCGAACGCCGCACGAACTTGATCATCATTGACCGGCTGGTAGTCGGGCATAACCATGGGAATCAGCCCGGCATCAGAAGCCCCCTGAACGTTGTTCTGCCCCCGCAAAGGATGCAGGCCGGTGCCGGGGCGACCGGTCTGGCCGCAGGCCAATGCCAGCGAGATCAGGCAGCGGGCGTTATCGGTACCGTGGGTGTGCTGGGAAATGCCCATGCCCCAGAAAATCATTGCCCGCTCGGCGTTGGCGTAGAGCCTGGCCACTTCGCGGATGGTCTCGGGCTCAACGCCGCACAGGCCGCTCATCGCTTCGGGGGTCATGTCCACCGTGTGCATTTTAAGGGCCTCAAAGCCCTCGGTATGCTCGGCGATATAGGCCGTGTCATAAAGCTCCTCGCTGATGACCACATTGAGGATGGCATTGAACAGCGCCACATCAGCCCCCGGTGAAAAGCGCACGCTCAGGTGGGCGTAGGCATCCAGCGACTGACCACGGGGGTCGATTATCACTATCTTGGTACCGCGCTTGGCGGCCTGTTTAAAGAAGGTGGCCGCCACCGGATGGTTCACCGCGGGATTACAGCCGGTAAGAATCACCACATCGGCCTGGCTGGCCTGCATAAAGGAGGCGGTTACCGAGCCCGAGCCAATACACTCCATGAGTGCCGCCACGGAGCTTGCGTGGCACAAGCGGGTACAGTGATCCACATGGTTGGAGCCAAAGCCGGTACGCACCAGCTTCTGGAACAGCCACGCCTCTTCGTTGGAGCACTTGGCGCTGCCGAACCCAGCCAGGGCGTCAGGGCCATGGCTCGCTTTAAGGTCGACAAGTCCGCTGGTAGCAAAATCCAGGGCCTCATCCCAGCTCGCCTCGCGGAAATGCGTCAGGGGCTGGGCGGGGTCGAAGTCCGGGTCGATCCCCTTTGCGACACCCTCGCGACGAATCAGCGGGGTAACAAGCCGGGATGGATGGCGCGGATAGTCATAGCCGAAGCGGCCTTTAACACATAGCCGGTTCTCGTTAGAGGGGCCGTCGCGGCCCTCCACATAAAGGATCTCATCGTCCTTGATATGGTATGTAAGCTGGCAACCCACCCCGCAGTAGGGGCATACCGAGTCCACCTTACGGTCAGCTACGGCAGAGTCGCCGTGGCCCGCCTGATCAACCAGGGTAGCAGGCATCAGAGCGCCGGTGGGGCAGGCTTGAACACACTCGCCACAGGCCACGCAGGTGCTATCCCCCATAGGGTCGTCGAAATCAAACACGATCTTGGACGCCGCACCGCGATGCGCCAGGCCGATAACGTCGTTGACCTGGACTTCGCGACAGGCACGCACACACAGGTTGCACTCGATGCAGGCGTCAAGGTTGACGCGCATGGCTGAGTGGCTGCTGTCCTGCGCCAAGCTGTCTGCCCGGGAAGCCACATGGTGCACGGTGGGCGCCGCGCGCTCGTCGCGCCTGGGCAGCTTGCGACGCACCGCCGTGGCATCAATGGCCAGCTGGTCAGCCATGGCCCAGAAATGGCTTGAGCTGTCGGGGCTCTCTTCCCGCTCAGGCTGGTCGACCAGCAGCATTTCCATGACCATCTTGCGGGCCGTGTGCGCGCGTTCAGAGTTGGCGCTCTTGACCACCATACCGGGGGCCGCTTCGCGCAGACAGCTGGCGGCCAGGGTACGCTCGCCCTCGATTTCCACCATACAGGCGCGGCAGTTGCCGTCGGCGCGGTAGCCGCTTGTGTCCTTAAAACACAGGTGGGGAATGGTCTCGCCGGCGCGCTTGGCCACCTGCCAGAGGCTTTCGCCTGGCTGGGCACTCACTTCGATGCCATCCAGGGTCAGGGTAAAGCTTTGGTTTAAGCTCTGTTCACTCATGCTCATCTCCCTTATCCCTTGACGATGACGTTCTGGGCGGCAAGTTCACCGCGAAAATCCTTGAGCAGCCCCAGCACCGGGTTAGGCGCCGCCTGGCCGAGCCCGCAAATGGAGGCATCGATCATTACCTGGGAGAGCTGCGTCATCAGCCCGGCATCCCACTCGTTGCGTTCGAGCAGCGTGAGCATTTTTTCCGTGCCCACCCGGCAGGGTGTGCATTGGCCACAGGATTCATCGGCAAAGAAGGCCAATAGGTTGGTAGCCACCCCGCGCAGATCGTCCTGATCGGAAAGCACGATCACCGCAGCGGAACCGATAAAACAGCCGTGCTCCTGAAGAGTGTCGAAGTCGAGGGGAATATCGGCCTTGGTAGCGGGCAGAATGCCGCCGGAGGCGCCGCCGGGCAGGTAGGCCGCCAGGCGGTGGCCGTCGGCCATGCCGCCGCAATACTCGTCAATTAATTCCTGTAGTGTTATCCCCGCGGGCGCCAAATACACACCGGGCTGCTTGACCCGACCCGAGACCGAGAAACTGCGTAACCCTACGCGGCCGTGGCGACCCTGGCTGGAGAAAGCCTCAGCGCCACGCTGCCAGATCATGGGGATCCAGTAGACGGTCTCGACGTTATTGACCAGCGTCGGCCGATCAAATAGCCCTTTTTGAGCCACGAAGGGAGGTCGATGACGGGGCTTGCCAGGTTTGCCTTCCAGCGACTCGATCATCGCTGACTCTTCGCCGCAGATATAGGCCCCAGCACCACGACGCAGTACGATATAACCCGGCGCCACCAGACCAGCGGCCTCCAGTTCGTCAATGGCCTCGCGCAGTACGCCGTGTAACGCCGGATACTCATCGCGCAGATAGATATACAGCGCCTCGGCCTCTACCGCCCAGGCGCTGACCAAGGCACCTTCAAGAAACTGGTGCGGCGAATTTTCCAGGTAATAGCGATCCTTGAAGGTACCGGGCTCGCCCTCGTCGGCGTTGATCGCGCAGTAGCGTGGGCCAGTTTCCTGGCGCACGAACGTCCACTTTTTGAAGGTAGGGAAACCCGCGCCACCCAGGCCGCGCAGATTGGCCTGCTGCATCGCCTCCATCAGCGCTTCCACCGTGACCTCTCCCTCGCGACAGGCTTGCAGTAGCGCGAAACCACCCTCGCGGCGATAGTCGTCCAGTCGCTGCCAATCGACGGGGTCGGGGTGAAAGTGCGCCTCCTCGATCACCGACGCGATACGCGCCTGAGTAGCGAACGGCACATGATAGTGCCCCACTTCCGCCACCGGCGCGGTGTCGCAGCGCCCCATGCAAGGAGCGCGCAGCACTCGCACCTGCTCGATATCCACGTTCGCTTCCAGCTGTGCCTTTAGCGCCTCGGCTCCGGCCAATTGGCAGGTTAGGGAGTCGCAGACGCGAATGGTCACCGCGGGCGGCGGCAACTGGTCGTCGTGAATGACATCGAAGTGGGCGTAGAAGGTGGCGGTTTCGTAAACGGCCGCCATGGGCAGGTTCATATAAGCCGCCAGAGCACGCAGCTCCGCCAGCAGCAGATGGCCGCGGTTATCCTGAAGGGCATGCAGGTGTTCAATCAGTAGGTCGCGGCGGCGCAGCGTGGCGTCCTGGCGTTCGTCGCCCAGCAGCTCACGCAACGCCTCAAGAAGATGGGGGTCGAGTTCACGGCCGCGGGGCTTGCCGCGGAAGCGGCGCTTGGGGATCACGGTCTGGACGGTCATGGGTTACTCATTATTATCTTGATCAGCTTTTTGCCAAATGAACAAAGACGGCACCCCGCGGGGCGCCGTCTAGGGTCGCACTAACCTGCCCTCAGGCAGGGGTCAGGGCTTGTTGCTCAGTACTTATTAAATAAGCTATTAAGCCACGCTGCCATGGGGGTCAATAACGAATTTCTTGGCAGCGCCGCCATCGAAGTCGGCATAGCCCTGGGGCGCCTGATCCAGGTTAATCATTTGGACATTAACCGCATCGGCAATATTGACCTTGCCGAACAGAATAGCCTGCATCAATGGGCGATGGTACTTCATCACCGGGCACTGTCCCGTATGGAAACTGTGTGACTTGGCCCAGCCGAGGCCAAAGCGCATGCTCAGCGCGCCCTGCTTGGCAGCCTCGTCTTCTGCGCCGGGATCTTCGGTCACGTACAGGCCTGGGATACCGATCTGGCCACCCGCGCGGGTCAACGACATCGCAGAGTTGAGCACCGTCGCAGGCGCTTCTTTGCCGTGATTGCAGCCACAGGCGTGGGCTTCAAAGCCTACGCAGTCGACAAAGGCATCGACCTCACGCTCGCCGAGGATCACCTCGATCTTGTCGGCCATGTCACCGTCCTGGGTCAGGTCGATGGTCTCACAGCCAAAGCTGCGCGCTTGGGCCAGGCGCTCTTCGATCATATCGCCGACGATCACGCAGGCCGCACCCAGCAGCTGAGCGGAAACCGCAGCAGCCAGCCCCACGGGCCCAGCACCGGCGATATAGACGGTGCTCCCCGGGCCGACACCGGCGGTCACGCAGCCGTGGAAACCGGTGGGGAAGATATCGGAGAGCAGGGTCAGATCCTTGATCTTCTCCATGGCCTGATCGGCATCCGGGAACTTCAGCAGGTTAAAGTCGGCGTAGGGTACCATGACATATTCAGTCTGGCCGCCGACCCAGCCGCCCATATCCACATAGCCATAGGCGGCGCCAGGGCGAGCTGGATTAACGTTGAGACAGATACCGGTGCGGCCTTCCTTGCAGTTGCGGCAGCGGCCGCAGGCAATATTGAACGGCACCGAGACCAGATCGCCCGGCTTGATGAATTCAACATCGCGGCCGGCCTCAATCACCAAACCAGTGATTTCGTGGCCGAGTACCAGGCCTGATGGAGCGGTCGTGCGGCCGCGTACCATATGCTGGTCGCTGCCACAGATATTGGTGGTGACTACTTTGAGAATCACGCCGTGCTCGCATTTGCGATTGCCGAGGGCGAGTTCAGGATAGGCGATGGACTCAACGGCGACCTCACCCGGCCCCTTGTAGACCACTCCGCGGTTGGCTGCATTCATGGCTGGCTCCTGTGGCTTATTGTTCTGTTCATGATGGTTGATTGCGCTTTCCCACCCTATCCCCTCCGCGCTTAAGGACTTACCCGAATAAGGCACTCACGTATCTATTCAAGACATCCTAGCCAAGACGAATAGATAGAGGTCGCTTTCACGACATTCCCTCTTTGCAACAGGCCCAACAATTCATAGCGTCGGCAATGGTGACGCATATCCGACGTCTAACAAGAGCCACCAAGGAAACCTGATGAAGAACAACGACGACCCGGCCCTGTCACCCGGACAGGACAATACTCAGATTTTGGGGTTGGACTTTCATAACCCCGTCTTTCCGCTTTCCGCTCTCGCCATCCTACTGTTTATTATCTACGCGCTGGTCTATCCAGATGCTGCTAATACGCACTTGGGGCTTGCCAAGAACTGGTCGATCGAACACTTCGACTGGCTGTTTATGATTGCAGGCAATATTTTTGTGGTGTTTTGCCTTGTACTGATCTGCTTGCCACTCGGGCGGATTCGGCTAGGCGGCAAGGATGCAAAACCGGAATACTCGCGCACCTCCTGGTTCGCCATGCTGTTTGCGGCGGGCATGGGTATCGGCTTGATGTTCTGGAGCGTTGCCGAACCGGTGGCCTATTACACCGACTGGTACGGTACGCCCTTAAACACGCCAGCGGGCACCCCAGCAGGGGCCAGTGCCGCGATGGGGGCAACCATGTTCCACTGGGGCCTGCACCCCTGGGCGATCTACGGTGTAGTCGCGCTGTCACTGGCCTTCTTTGCCTATAACAAGGGCCTCCCCCTTACGCTTCGCTCTGCCTTTTACCCGATTTTGGGCGAGCGGACCCGCGGCTGGGCAGGCCATATCATCGATATTCTTGCCGTACTCTCCACCATTTTTGGCCTGGCTACCTCGCTTGGTTTTGGTGCTACCCAAGCGGCCAGCGGGCTTGCCTATGTGTTCGGCATTCCCAATACCATCGGCACCCAGTTGGCGATTATCGTGGTGGTCACGGTGATCGCGCTGTTCTCTGTATGGCGAGGACTCGACGGTGGCGTCAAGCTATTCTCAAACATCAACATGGTCATCGCCGCGGCGCTACTGCTGTTTGTGTTCATCGCCGGGCCAACCCTGATGATTCTGAACGGCATTGGCACCACCGCGATGGATTATGTGGGTCACCTTCTGCCGCTGTCGAACTGGATTGGCCGCGACGACGACGTCTGGTACCACGGCTGGACCATCTTCTATTGGGCGTGGTGGATCTCCTGGTCCCCGTTTGTGGGCATGTTTATCGCCCGTGTATCCCGGGGCCGTACAGTGCGTGAGTTCCTGATCGCGGTGCTGCTGGTACCCACGCTGGTCACGCTGGTATGGATGAGTGCCTTTGGTGGAACGGCACTTTATCAGGCTTCAAACGGCGTTGGTGAACTGGCCAACGGCATTGGCGACGTCTCACTCGCCATGTTCCACATGCTGGAGCAACTCCCTCTGACCAGCATCACCTCGACACTGGCGATTATTCTGGTGCTGGTATTCTTCATTACCTCTTCAGACTCCGGCTCGCTGGTGATTGATAGCATCACCGCAGGCGGCAAGACCGATGCGCCCAAGGGTCAGCGAGTGTTTTGGGCAGCGTTGGAAGGTATTATTGCGGGCGTGCTGCTCTACGGCGGTGGAAGCACGGCACTCAGCGCGCTGCAAGCGGGTGCGGTAGCCACGGGACTACCCTTTACGCTGGTGCTTCTGGTGATGTGCTTTAGCCTTTACAAAGGGCTTCACAAGGAGTGGCAGCAGATCAACGCGATGCCAAAAGTCGCTAGTTAATCACCTCTAAACCGCCCGCCTATCCGGCGGGCGGTTTTCTTTTTTTTGCCAGCAGGGAGTCACAACAATGCAGGCAACCCCTTACCAGCGCGGTCTGCTTATAGTCATCCTGGGCGTGGTGTTTCTCAGCTTCGACGGTCTGTTGATACGCCTGGCCAATACCGATGGCTGGACCATCGTATTCTGGCGCGGTTTATTGATGTTCTGCGTGCTCGGGGTGCTGTGTAGTGCTGGCAAACGGTTGGCGACACTGAGAAACAGCCCCTTTTCCTCGCTAGCCTCGGCCTTGCTGCTGGGTCTGATATCCAGCCTGTTTGTGCTGGCGGTCATGAACGCCAACGTGGCCAATGTGGTGGTGATCCTAAGTACAGCGCCGCTGTTTGCCGCGCTGTTTTCAAGGATTTTCCTGGGTGAAAGAGTCGCACAACGAACGCTGGTGGCCATTGCCGTCTGTATGCTGGGGATGGGCCTGGTATTCATGGGCGAAGGCGCCATGGGGATGCTGGCAGGTAACCTGTATGCCTTGGCAGCTGCAGCGGCCATCGGCGGTAACCTGACCCTGCTACGCCGCTATCCAGTGATTGACCCTATGACGGTGATTGCCGGCGGGGGGCTCCTTTCGGCGGCCATTGCCCTGCCCATGGCGTCACCACTCTCGCTTGATGCCCAGCGCTATGGCGTACTGGCACTAATGGGGCTGGTGCAGATGCCCTTGGCCACAGTGCTGATCAATAGCGCCACCCGTTACCTGTCGTCGACGGAAGTGGCGCTGTTTTATCTGGTCGAAACCGCACTGGGCACGCTGTGGGTGTGGTGGTTATTGGGAGAAACCCCCACCACCTCGACGCTGGTCGGCGGTGGCGTGGTTATCCTAGTGCTGGTACTGCATGCCTGGCTAGGATTGCGCCTTGAAAGGCAGCATCTGCAGCTTTACCCAGGCTTTAACGTCAAATAGCCAATAAACAGAAAGCCCGCCAGGAAGCGGGCTTGAACGGTGATTAGAGACGAGATGGGGTTTTCGTAAGTAGCTGTCGAGCGGTTATCGCTGCTTACTCTCCACGGGGAAAGCGCTTATTCTCTTCGAGTATATTGAGATCCATATGGTTGCGCATGTAGCGCTCTGAGGCCACCTGCAACGGCTGGTAATCCCAAGGGTAGTAAGCACCATTGCGCAGCGCCTCGTAGACGATCAGTCGGCGTGCCTGGCTCTCGCGCACCTCGGCGTCGAAGCGAGCCATGTCCCAGCGCTCGCGGCAGTGTTGCTGAAACTCATTGAGCAGTTCGGTATGCGCAAGATCCTCGGCCAGATTGTTAAGCTCCTGCGGATCTTCTTCGAGATTAAACAACTGCGGTGGATCGAGCTCGCAGTGGTTAAACTTATAGTGACCCTGACGGATAGTCACCAACGGCGCATAGCTGCCCTCAGCGGCGTACTCCATGTATACCGGAGTCTTGCGGCTGCCCCCCTGCATAAGCGGCAGTAGCGACTCACCGTCGGTCCACGGTTCGATCGCGCTAAGGTCGATACCCACCAGGTCGGCCAGGGTGGCATTAACATCCATCGCCGATACCGGATCGTCAACCCGGCGCGGTTCGATTCCCGGCGCGCTAATCATCAACGGCACGCGCGATGAACCTTCGTAGGGGCTCATTTTGAACCATAATCCGCGCTCCCCGAGCATATCTCCGTGATCAGAAACAAACAGAATAATGGTGTTGTCGAGCATGCGGGTGCGCTCAAGCACGTCAATAATGCCACCCACTTTGTCATCGATGTAGGACAGGTTGGCAAAATAACCCTGGCGCGCGCGGCGGATATTCTCAGGCTGAATATCAAACTTGGTATAGTCGTTGGCGTTGAAGATGCGCTGCGAGTGAGCATCCTGCTGGTGGTAAGCAATCTCGCTCACTTGCGGCTCAAGGTGCTCGCAGTCGTTATAGAGATCCCAGAACTTGCGCCGCGCCACGTAAGGGTCGTGGGGGTGAGTAAAACTCACGCACAGCGCCCAAGGTCGCTCCCCTTGACCACGCGCCAGATCGTAGAGTTTCTGCTCGGCATGGAAAGCGACCTCGTCGTCATACTCCATCTGGTTGCTGATCTCAGCCACACCGGCACCGGTCACCGAACCCAGGTTGTGGTACCACCAGTCAATACGCTCACCGGGTTTGCGGTAGTCAGGCGTCCAGCCAAAGTCAGCCGGATAGACATCGGTAGTCAGGCGCGACTCAAAGCCGTGCAACTGATCCGGGCCGACGTAGTGCATTTTGCCTGATAGGCAGGTGTGGTAACCGGCACGGCGTAGATGGTGCGCCCAGGTCGGAATGCTTGAGGGGAACTCGGCGGCATTGTCGTAGACACCGGTTCGCGATGGGAGCTGACCCGACATAAAGGCGGCACGACCGGGGGCGCACAGATAGCTGGGAGTATAAGCATTGCGGAAGCGTACCGAGCGCTTGGCCAACGCTTTCAGGTGTGGCATGTGCAGAAAGTCTGCTGGCCCGTCATCAAACAGCGTACCGTTAACCTGATCAGCCATCAGTACCAAAATATTAGGTTTAGTCATTGCCGCCCCAGTATTGTTGAATTTGGATATTGCAGGCTCAGCGTGCATTTATTTGCGAAGGAAAAACGCGCTAACTTAGATTAACCTCAACGCAATACACCTTCTTCCTTGAGTAGCGTAAAAATCGCCTCGGCGCCCTGTTCCGGCGTCACATCACTCAGCAGTTGACCACCGTTACTATCGGCCTTGGCGGCAGCTGCTTTGAAACGGTCACGCGCCGAGGCAGACTTGACGATCTTAAGCCGCTTGGGCCGCTTGCGTGCAGGCTGAACGCGCCACTGTGCTTGTAGTTCGTCAATCACGCTAGCACAGGCGCAATCAGCCAGCTCACCGCGTCGCGCTGGGCCAAAGGCGCTCTGGCGAGCGGCCGGCGCGCTGTTATCCACCGTGGCGATGGCAGGTAAGCGTACCCGCAGACGACGGCGCTTACCTCGCGGCAGGGCCTGTAGCACCGTGGCCACTCCCTGATCGATGCTTTCCACTTTGGCTAAGCCACTGATAAGTGGCCAGCCCAGCATTTCGGCCAGCATATATGGCACTAGGCCCGAGCCCTCACCCGTCTCGGCGCGCGTCCCCGTCAGCACCAGTTGTGGTGCCGCGAATCGCAGTATGTTTGCTAAGGCCGGGACAACATCGGCATTTGGGGCCTGCTGAATGCGTTTGACCCTGCTAATTCCCATCCCCAGATAGCCACGCAGGGCTTCCTCACTGGAGGTAGCACTGTTGTCAGCATGAATGAGTTGAACGGTGGCGTCACCAAGGGACAATGCCATTTCCACCGCACGGGCGTCATGCTCAGCATGCCGCGCCCGCGCGGTCAGTGGATGACGCCCCACCGACACCAGAACGGCAACGCTGAACCCGTCGCTACTCAATGACTTGGCGTTATGCGGCATCGCGATTCTCCTGCTGCTGTTCTTGATAACGCTCGACCCGAGCGACCAGCGCAGCAAGCACCTCACCAGCCTCGCCAATCACCGCGAGATCAGCACGTTTGACCATATCGCAGCCAGCATTGAGATTGATAGCCACGACCTTGTCACAGTGCTGAATGCCCTGTAGGTGCTGGATAGCCCCCGAGATGCCCACCGCCACGTAGACACGCGCGGACACCCAGGTGCCAGACGCCCCCACCTGACGGTCACGGGCCATAAAGCCATCGTCCACGGCAACACGCGATGCCCCTTCGGTAGCGCCCAGCACTTTCGCGGCGTGGTGGAAGGCATCCCACTGTTTAACTCCGTTGCCACCGGAGAGGATGAACTCTGCCTCAGCCAGCGCTACGCCAGCGGGATCCACGGCCACCTGCCCCAGGTCTTCTATACGCGATAGGGTGGTGGGGATTGTTGCCGCCAGACTCAGGTGCTCAGCCGCGTGACGCGTCTCATCCACCGGCTCGGCGCACTCGGCCAGCGCCAGCGCAACACGCGGCAGAGGGCGCTGGATATCCAGGCTCCCAGCGGCACCACGGGCAGTACAGCGCCAACCCAAAGAGGCCTCATTATCCGCTTCCACCTGCCACACCCCCGTGGCAGCGCGTTCACCCAGACGTAAGGCAAGCCGCCGCCCCAGGTCGGCTCCGCCCAGGGGTGAGTCTGGCAATAGCCAGAAGCGCGGCGTCATCTCCCGTTCGACGGCGCTTAAAGCCGCCAAACGCGCTTCAGGCGCAAACCCCGCGTAAAACTCATCATCAAGATGCACGACGCGATCGATACCGGCTTCGCCCAGCGCCCGCTCCTTAAGCTCGCCGCCCCCCTCGCCCTTATACTCACCAAACAGGATCGCCACCACAGCGCCGGGCTGTTCGGCGTCGGCATCCGCCACACGTCGGGCCAGGCCCAGCAGGTCCTTGTCGTGACCTGAGAGACGCCCGCCGGTCATATCGGGCACCACGGCCACCAGGAAGGCGGGTTGATCAATCGTCACCGTGCGGCGGCTATCGCGGGCCGCCGTCGTTGTTGCGGTGGACTGCCCTCCTTGCTGGAGGCCACTACGGTCAATCCGTTTGACGCCATTGGGGCCGATAAAGCCGATGGCACGAGGATCCTTGCGCACCACGCCGTTGGGGCCCATCCATTCGCTAACCGCTCCGCCGCCCCTGTTTACACCCAGGGCGGCCAGCACCGCGGCGTTGTCGGGGTGCAGACGGTTTCGGGCGATCCACTCACGACGTGGGTCGCGGCGAATAATCTCACTCATACGATCACCTCTTCAGCAGTCGTCGATGCAGTGGTTCGGCGGGGTGCGCCGGACACATCGTCAGCGGAACGCTCAACCAGCGCATCGGCCACCAGTTCGGCGATATCGCGCACTTCGGCGCTGGCATCCACCACCCCTTCCAGCATGGCGGTACATTGAGGGCAGCCCACTGCGACCAGTTCGGCGCCGCTCTCTTTGACGTCATTCATGCGCATGTCGGGAATCCGCTGCTTGCCGGGAATATCGGTAATCGGTGCCCCGCCGCCGCCGCCGCAGCAGCGCGAGCGGTAACCGGAGCGTTCCATCTCCTTGACCTCGATGCCCAGCGCCTTAAGCACGTTACGTGGTGCCTCGTATTCACCATTATAGCGGCCCAGGTAACACGGGTCGTGATAGGTGACGCTGCCGCCTTTCCAGGGGGCAAAGGTCAACCGGCCAGCCTCGTACAGTTCGGCGATAAAGGTGCTGTGATGACGTACCTCATAATGACCGCCCAGCTCGCCGTACTCATTGCCCAGCACGTGAAAGCTGTGGGGGTCGCAGGTAACAATCTGCAAGAAGCGATACTTGGCCAGGGTGGCAATATTGCGCTTCGCCAGGGACTGGAACGTCGCTTCATCGCCCAGACGCCGCGCCACGTCGCCGCTGTCGCGCTCTTCAGCCCCTAATACCGCGAAGTCTACCTCGGCGGCCTTCAACACTTTAATGAGTGCCCGCAGAGTGCGCTGGTTACGCATATCAAAGGCGCCATCCCCCAGCCACAACAGCACGTCGACCTGCTTGATGTCGGCCATGAGCGGTAGGTTAAGATCCGCCGCCCAGTTGAGCCGCGAGCCAGGGTCGAAACCGCCGGGATTGTCGGTGGCGATCAGATTATCGAGCACTTCGGCGCCTTTGTTGGGCGTTTTACCGCGCTCGAGCGTCAAGTGGCGGCGCATATCGACAATCGCATCCACGTGCTCGATCATCATCGGGCACTCTTCGACGCAGGCGCGGCAAGTCGTGCAAGACCAGAGAGTGTCGGCGTCAACCAACGCTTTCCCTTGCAGAGCCACAATGGGCCCATGGGGAGAGCCCTGGTACTCGCCCACTGGCTTATCAGGATAAGGAGAACCGGCATAGCCAGCATCGCTCCCCCCAGCCATACCCACCACCATGTCCTGGATCAGCTTCTTGGGGTTGAGCGGCTGACCGGCGGCAAACGCCGGGCACACCGCTTCGCAGCGACCACATTGTACGCAGGCGTCGAAGCCAAGCAGCTGATTCCAGGTAAAGTCGGCAGGCTTTTCCACGCCCAGAGGCGCCGCTTCATCCTCAAGGTTGAGTGCCTTGAGGCCCGTTGACCGGCCAGCGCCCCCTTTCTTGGAGGAAAAGCGTTCGGCGCGTCGATGGAAGGCCAGATGTAAAGCACCGGCGAAGGCGTGCTTCATGGGCCCGCCCCAGGTCATGCCGAAGAACATCTCCCCCAGGCCCCAGGCCACGACGCCCGCTAATACCAGTGCCAGCAGCCAACTACTGCCCCCTTCAAGCAAACCTTCAGGCAGCAGACCTACCGTGGGCAGCGTGATCAGGAAGACGCTTATCGAAAACGCCATCAGACTCTTGGGCAGGCGCATCCAGGGGCCCTTGGAGAGCCGAGCAGGAGGGTTAAGCCGCCGCCGCGCCACGAAGAGACTACCGATGAACATGGAGGCGCTAGCCAGTAGCAGTAATCCGCCTAACAATGGGTTGGCGATACCCAGACCGTGCACCAGGATCATCAACACGGCGGCAGCCACGAAGCCACCGGCGGTGGCCACGTGGGTGTTGGAGATCATTTTGTCACGCCCCACTACATGGTGTAGATCCACCAAATAGCGGCGCGGCAGGGCCACCAGCCCCTTAAACAGGTTTACCCGCGAGGGGCGGCCCTGACGCCACAGGCGTATACGGCGTACAGCGCCGATTACTGCCAGAGCCAAGGCAGTAAAAATCAGTATCGGCAAGAGCGTTTCGAGCATGGTGCTCACCTCATCTTTGGTACCATTGGCTTTGGCGGCGGCGCTGCGCCGGGGGCAGACCTACGCGAGGGCGCTGTAAACCCATCCTTGGGCGCTACTTTTGCCATCTGCCCGCCATGGATGGCGGAAATGCCGTAAACTTATGGAACTGTTTTACGGCCCTGGCAAAAGACCCTCGCTACGGCCTGCCCCCGGCGCGCTGGCGCTGGCTCTCGCTCAGATCAAAAGTCCTTGCAGATCCGCAGGGCATCGTAGATGGCCGCATGGGTGTTACGCGGTGCCGTGCAGTCGCCCAGACGGAACAGCAGGAAGCCATCTCCTTCCTTGCCTTTCTCATCAACCAGGCTCGGCTGCGGCTGAATAGCGTAAAGCGCTTCCAAATCCACCTGTCCCTTGTTGCGGGACTGTTCTTTAAGTGCGTAATAAAGCGCTTCATCGGGGCGCACGCCGTTCTCGACCACCACCTGATCCACCACGCGCTCTTCCAAAGCCCCGGTGTACTCATTTTCGAGCACCGCCACCAAGCCGTCGCCCTCGCGGTAAACCTTATGCAGCATCAGGTCGGAGGACATGATCACCTCCTTCTCGTAAAGGCTGCGGTAGTAGGTGGGGAAAGTGGTTCCGCCCACCGCCGCACCGGGCTTGATATCGTCGGTGACGATCTCCACCTTGGCGCCCTTGTCGGCGAGAAAATCTGCTGCAGAGACGCCTGAGAACTCGCAGATGGCGTCGTAAATCAGCACGTTGTTACCTGGCGCCACTTTGCCTGAGAGAATATCCCAGGTGCTGACTACCAGGCTCTCCTCGGCATTCTCCGAGTAGCCCCAGTCTGGGTGCTGGCTAAGGAAGGGCTGGCCACCGGTGGCAAGCACCACGATATCCGGACGCAGATCGAGCAGCGTTTCCTCATCGGCGCGAGTACCCAGACGCAGGTCGACTTTTAGCCGCGCCAGCTCTAGTTGAAACCAGCGAGTGATACCGGCAATCTGATCGCGCTGTGGGGCCTGGGCGGCAATCGTGATCTGCCCACCCAAAGCGTCAGCAACCTCAAACAGAGTGACGTCGTGACCGCGCTCAGCAGCGACACGCGCCGCCTCCATCCCGCCGGGGCCACCGCCCACCACGACGACTTTGCGTTTGGCGCCCTCGGTTTTCTCAATGATGTGGGGCAACCCCATGTACTCCCGGGACGTCGCCGCATTCTGGATGCACAGTACATCCAGCCCCTGGTACTGGCGGTCGATGCAGTAGTTAGCGCCCACGCACTGTTTGATCTGATCAATCTGGCCCATCTTGATCTTGGCGATCAGGTGAGGGTCGGCAATATGTGCCCGGGTCATGCCTACCAGGTCTACGTAGCCCCCTTCGAGGATACGCTGAGCCTGATTGGGATCCTTAATGTTCTGGGCGTGAATCACCGGCACGTTCACCACTTCCTTGATCCCCGCCGCCAAGTGCAGGAAAGGCTCTGGCGGGTAGGACATATTAGGAATGACGTTGGCCAAGGTGTTGTGGGTATCGCAACCGGAGCCGATGACGCCGAAGAAGTCCACCATACCGGTGGCATCGTAATAAGCGGCGATCTGTTTCATATCGTCGTGAGAAAGACCGTCCGGGTGGAACTCGTCGCCGCAAATGCGCATGCCGACGCAGAAGTCGTCGCCCACTTCAGCACGTACGGCTTTAAGCACTTCCATACCGAAGCGCATACGGTTCTCGAAACTACCGCCCCACTCATCCTCACGCTTATTGACTCGTGGGCTCCAGAACTGATCGATCAAATGCTGGTGCACGGCAGAGAGTTCAACGCCGTCGAGGCCCCCTTCCTTTGCACGCCGCGCGGCCTGGGCGAAGTCACCAACAATACGCCAGATCTCTTCTTCCTCAATGGTCTTGCAGGTCGAGCGGTGCACCGGCTCGCGGATACCAGAGGGTGATACCAGGGTCGACCAGTCGAAACCGTCCCAGCGGGAGCGGCGCCCCATATGGGTAATCTGGATCATGATCTTGCCGCCATGCTTATGCACAGCATCGGCCAAATTCTGAAAGTGCGGAATAATGCGATCAGTGGACAGATTTACCGAGCTCCACCAGCCCTGGGGGCTATCGATGGAAACCACCGATGAGCCACCGCAAATACATAGACCACAGCCCCCTTTGGCCTTCTCCTCGTAGTACCTGACGTAGCGCTCCGTGGTCATACCGCCGTCGGTGGCATGCACCTCAGCGTGAGCGGTGCTGACCACACGGTTGCGAATGGTCAGCTTGCCGATGTCGATAGGCTCGAAAATTGCGTCGAATGCCATGTTTGTCTCTCCTCTCCCCCTGGCTAGCGGGCGGCGTCGGTCAACGGCTGGACGGTAAAGAGGCCGATGTCACAGCCCTCTTCGGCGGCACTCTGGGTCTGCTCGGCCACAGTGCGCAGCGAGCTCCCGCTGGCAGCGAGGATTTGATCCATGGCACCGGCGAACCAGCCGGTGAACATGTACTCCTCTTTTTTACCGGTCTTGCCCAATTGGTAAACGAAAGCGCTGTGTTCGAGACGCACCTGAGCCGTGCCCGACTCGAGATCGATCTGCTCAGTAAGGAAAAGCCCCCAGCCGCGCTGGGAGAGACGGTTCATGTAGTGTTCGAAGACGGCCACACCTTCGATGCCGTGGCATTCGGCCTCTTTTTCACACCAGTGCCAAGCACTCTTGTAGCCGGCGTGATAGAGAATCTCGGCATACTTCTCGGCACCCAGCGCCTCTTCGACGGCCACATGGTTGTTGATAAAAAAGTGCCGTGGTACATAGAGCATCGGCAGGGCGTCGCTCGTCCAGACGCCTGTTTCGCTATCCACTTCAATGGGCAGTGCGGGGGCCAGTTTGGTCACGGTTGTATTCCTCGAATCATTGTTATGTCAGGTTATCGACGGGGCTACCCCGGGAGCATGCCTACGAGGAGGCGCTATGAATCCATCCTTGGGACGCTACCGACGCCATCCCTGGCGTCGGACCTCCTCTACGGCATGCTCCCGGCGCCCCTCACTTCGGAGACAGCCGCCTGCACTTAGTCAGGCGCCCCAGACATCCTTAAGCACGCGCACCCAGTTCTCGCCCATGATCTTGCGCACCTGGGATTCACTCATACCGCGCTTCAAGAGCGCCTCGGTGAGATTGGGGAACTCACCAATGGTGCGGATACCCTCAGGGTTGATGATCTTGCCAAAGTCCGTCAGGCGACGGGCGTAGCCCTTGTCATGAGTCAGCCACTCGAAAAACTCTTGACCATGCCCTTGAGTGAAATCGGTACCGATGCCGATAGCGTCCTCACCGACGATATTCATGATGTACTCGATGGCCTCGCAATAATCCTCGATGGTGGAATCGATGCCTTTTTTGAGGAACGGGGTAAACATGGTGACACCCACAAAACCGCCGTGGTCGGCAATAAACTTGAGCTCTTGATCGGATTTATTGCGCGGGTGCTCTTTGAGACCCGAGGGCAGGCAGTGGGAGTAGCAGACCGGTTTTTGGGATTCGAGAATGACTTCCTCTGAGGTTTTGGCACCGACGTGGGAGAGGTCGCACATAATGCCGACGCGGTTCATCTCTGCAACGATTTCACGACCAAACCCGGATAATCCGCCATCCCGCTCGTAGCAGCCGGTACCCACCAGGTTCTGGGTGTTGTAGCACATCTGTACGATGCCCACGCCCAGCTGTTTGAAGATCTCTACGTAGCCAATTTGGTCTTCAAAGGCGTGGGCATTCTGGAAGCCGAAGATAATGCCGGTCTTGCCCTCTTCTTTTGCGCGAGTGATGTCAGCAGTCGTCCGTACCGGGCGCACCAGGTCGCTACACTCCGCCATCAGCTGGTTGGACTTGACGATATTATCGACCGTGGCCTGAAAACCTTCCCACACGGAGACGGTGCAGTTGGCAGCGGTAAGACCGCCGCGACGCATGTCCTCTAGCAGTTCACGGTTCCATTTGGCGATGATCAGACCATCAATGACGATGGCGTCATTGTGCAATTCAGAGGGGGTCATGGCTAAGCTCCAACATTGGTTAATGTAGCGAGCATAGCGCTGACGTTGGATTGGACTGCTCTTGGAAACGACGGCGGAAATTCCAAAAGCGTCATGGTGTCGTGAACACGACCACTACCCGCGCACCCGCTAACCTTTGCAGAGGAGGAGGAGTACTTTAGAGATAGCAGCCACTAAAAAACCTGCTGCCCGGAGGTGGGCAACAGGTTTGAAATAGTGGTGACGAAGTACCTATCAGCTCAGTAGCGTCACGCTGGCAAAGGTAGGCTCGCCCTGGGCATGGGCAAGCGCCTGCTGGGCACTCGAAAGAGGTTCGCTTTTGTAAGGCTCGCCCCCCCATCGCTTAATTAGCGATGGCGACTTAGCGGGGTTATTTCCTTGACGGTCATGCACACCCAAGCGCTCATTCCTCGGCGGCACCCCAAAGTATTCACGGTAACACTTGGAAAAATGGGGCGTAGAGACAAAGCCGCAAACGGACGCAATTTCGATGATCGAGAGAGGCGTTTGCTTGAGCAATTGCCGGGCACGCACCAAGCGTAGCTTGAGGTAATAGCGAGACGGAGAGCAGAGTAGGTAGCGCTGGAACAACCTTTCTAACTGGCGCCGTGAAACATCCACATACCTTGCCAGCTCATCGAGTTCGATCGGCTCCTCAAGGTTGGATTCCATCAACGCCACAATCTCCAGCAGCTTGGGCTGGGTAGTACCTAGCACGTGCTTGAGCGGCACACGCTGCTGATCCTGCTCGTTACGCACACGCTCGTAGATAAACATCTCGGAGATACCTGCCGAAAGCTCACGCCCATGGTCGTGGGCAATCAGATTTAGCATCATATCCAGCGGTGCGGTGCCGCCAGAGGCGGTGAACCGATCACGATCAATAGAGAAAAGGTGCGGGGTCAGAATGACGTTAGGGAACGCTTCCTGCATGGAGGCCAGGCACTCCCAGTGCACGCTGGTTTGGTAGTAATCAAGCAGCCCCGCCTGACCCAGCGCCCAACTGCCCGTACAGACCGAACCTAATCGTTTTAGCTGGCGCGACTGGGACTGCAGCCAGCGCACGTGCTCGCGGGTGACACTGTGGTGAGGGCCTACCCCACCACAAACGACCACCCACTCAAGCGATAGCGGGGTATGCATAGAGGCATCAGGGGTCACATGCAGCCCATCGCTGGCACGCACGGGCATACCGTCTTGAGTCAAGGTATACCAGCGATACAACTCACGGCCGGCTAATTGATTAGCCATCCGCAAAGGGTCTATCGCGGAGGCCAGAGAAATCAGTGTGAAATTATCTAACAGCAGAAAGCCAAGGGTTTGCGGTTCACCCGCCCGATCAGTCTTTGCTGCCGGGTCTTTTGCTTGATTTGATGTCATGGTTTTACCCTCCGTCACCTTTTAATCATCATTTTTTTCTTATTAGTATAGGCGTCGCTGGCGTATTTTAGTTTCCCCCCTTACTGTCGTGAATACTTTGCTCGTGCAGGAGGGGCATTGCTCTTTGGTCGTATATTGGCATGAACAGGACGGAAAGCGACAACACTATCACGCGAATCTGGCGATCAGTCGCAAATACAATGCTGGAGGTCGCTTCCGAAACTCTTGGTTAGGTTAACGGAGACAACAAATTCAGACTTAACCGCAGCTCTCTCCTCGCATCATCTTCTCTAATCAACAGAGGAAAAGCTGCTATCCACTAACTGATATATGAAGGACGGCTAGGCGACGCGATTATGGTCAGCTTTTCTGGCATCGGAGAAGCCAGCTGTCAGATTTCCAAGCCGTAAGCTTCAACCAGGCCCATCAGTGTCTTGGGGCGTCTCCAATAAGCCCAGCCGAATAGCTTCGTGGACTAAGCCTGCCGTGTGCCTAACGCCTAGGCGGCGCATGATATCGGCACGGTGGGTTTCAACAGTTTTAATACTAACATTGAGCTGATCGGCAATGGCTTTACTGCGAAAACCGCTGGCCACCAGTTTTAGTACTTCGTTTTGACGTGAGGTTAACGGGTTTCCCTGGAATGCCGCCGCCCCCACCACCGAAGCGGCATCGACAAATTTAGCGGGCTCCATAGCCGTAAATACAAACCGCTCGCCCAGCACTGCTTTTCGAATAGCCATTTCCAGTTCATTCACATCCGCATTCTTGTGAAGAAACCCATAGGCGCCCTCCTCAAATAGACGGCGAATAAAGCTATCGCTGGAATAAGTGGAAAGTACTACCACCCGAATACCGGGGCAAAGATCACGCAGTCTGCTCAGCGTCTCAAGCCCTTTCAAATAGAACACTGCCGCATCAATCAGCGCCACTTCCACATCATAGTCAGCAGCCTCTTTTATAAGCTGTTGCTCATAACCCACCTCGGCAACCACCGTCATATTGTCAAAGGTTTCGATAAGGGAGCTGATCGCGGAGCGTACTAGGCGATGTTCATCAGCCAGTAATATCCGGATGGTATCTTCTGTACGTTTCATGGAAATATGCCACGGACCTTGACAAGATAAACCCCGAAGTAAAACTCCCTCGCGAGCACGGGTTCACTAGTTATAGTGTGTCTATTAAGTTTCTTCCCGCTGCGGGACGCAATAGAAGGCGAAGGGGTCAGCAACAAAGCAAGTTGCGCCCACTTGACCCGCAAGGTAACTCACTGACGACTAAATCAGTATAAGCAAAAACCCTGATTACTGTTCTGGTTGTAGGATGCCCAAGTGGAGTGCTTGGCTAATGATATCGTCAAGCGAATAGTTGCCTTGGGCAGGATCAATAAACGTACCTACATCTTGGGTGAGGTCTTTCAATGCCAGCTCGTGAGATAAACGCTTAAGTATCGTAGGGCACAGAAATATTTTGCCTTTTACCGCAGCTTGGAGCGCTATTTCAAGCTCGCTGACACCCGCCTCCCTCAATAAAAAACCATTGGCGCCGCCCCCTAACGCTCGCTTTACTTCAGCAACACTCGGATTAATCGATAGAATAATAATCCCAATTTTTGCACCACTTTCACGCAAACGGCGGGTTGCTTCAAATGCCGTATGGCTAGGCAACTGGGCATCAATCAAGACCACATCAACGCGCAGCTTTTGGGCCACTTCGTAGAGTTGCTCAGAGCTATAAATACTGGCGACCACCTCAATATCTTTAAAACGCTCAATGACACGACACAGCCCCTCACGAACGAAGCCGCTTTCGTTGACGACGACTACCCTGATAGATGACTCAGAACTACCCTGTGGATTCATTCGCGCACCTCCACCCATGCCTACCTGTGTCGCGGCAAGTCCTGCCTATTAGAACGCTCCCTGTCACTGCTAATAAAAAACGCTCAAATCTCTTTTCGATGTGAATACTCACTACCATCGCGTCAGCCGCTTATGATAACAAAGCTTTTCAGCGCCGACAGAGACTACATATAAACCCTGAGTTAAATTTGAAAAATACCAGTAAGACTGATTAAATAAAACGACAGTCTCGTTCAAAGCAAGAGCGTGAATGCCATCGGCGTCACCACCCTTGTGCTCATTCCCCATCAGGCACCCTCTATGGATGACAATAGCGCCCGCTTTACCCGTCTTAAAGACGAGGACGCTCGGCTGACCGAGCTGCGTTCGCTCAATATCCTGGATACCTTCCAAGAAGAGCATTATGACCGCTACACCCGCATAGTCTCTCAGGTCTTTAATACACCTATCGCTGTGATTACGCTAATTGATGAGAATCGCCAATGGCATAAATCATCGATTGGCATGGAGACACGCGAAGTCTCACTGGAGCACTCTTTTTGCGTACACGCCCTTGAGCATGGTTACCTTGAAGTATCTGACACGCTGGATAGTGACTTCTTTCGTCACCATAAGGCCGTCACAGCGTTTCCTTATATCCGCTTTTACGCCGGGGTTGTTCTCTACGGCCCTAGCGGGCAAGCCGTTGGCACCCTGTGCATTAGTGACACCCAACCGCGCGCCTTGAGTGAAGTCGAGCGCTCCTGGCTGATTGCCTTTGGCAAAATTGTCGAAGAACAGATTAATCTCCGGTCACAACTGCTTAATGTGCGTCAGCAGGCTAGTCGCATTAATCAGCGAGACATTCGAACCGGGCTACCCGACGAAATGCTGTTTGGGGAAACCCTCGATAACTTAATTCACCTAGCCAAAGTAGAGTCGTACCACCTGGTTGTTCTGCACCTGCGTATCAATAATCTCGACGAAATCAGTCGGCTCCACGGGCGCGAAAATCGCAACGCCATTCTTAAACATTTTGCCGAGCGCCTCACCGCTCCCGATACCGACGTACTGGCAGCGGGGAGTATGGATAATGATCGCTTCGGCGCAGTGGTCTCTATCTATTCGCTGCGCGATCTTTTTAATGTGATCAAACCCATCGTTAAAAAGCTAAATACCCCCATTGACCTGAATGGACATACCATACGGCCTAGTATTGATGTGGGTATCAGCGTTTCTCCGGATGACGGCATTAGCCCAGATGACTTGCTTGAAAGGGCGCGGACGGCCCTAAAAGGGCCTAAAACTTATGAAGGCATCCATATTTTTACCCAGCGCACTGAAGAAAGCGCGCTACGCCGCCACAAGATTGAACAACGCCTAGAGTCGGCACTGCTCGGCAAAAAGTTACATCAGCACTACCAGCCGTTGGTGCTTGCCGACGGCAGCCAAGTGATCGGATTCGAAGCCTTGGCGCGCTGGCAAGACCGCAAGCTGGGAACCGTTAGCCCTGGCGAGTTTGTGCCCATTGCCGAAACAAATACGCGATTATCTCGACTACTGACTGATTGGTCGCTGGAATGCGTGTGTGAAAAAGCGCCTCACTGGCCGCTAAAGCCCCATGACCCTCCGCTAAAACTGGGTATCAACATCCCCGCGAACCAGTTTTATCAGCGCAACTTTGTCGAGCATATTTTACAAGCGCTTCAGGCGCATGGCTTGACTCCGCAGCGCCTAACGCTGGAGCTTACCGAAGAGAGCCTGCTAACCGATATCGACACCGCCGTATCAACCATGGGCAAGCTGCGAGACAGTGGTATCTCCCTGGCGCTAGATGACTTCGGCACCGGCTACTCATCGCTGAACTATCTAAAGCGGCTGCCTGTCGACGTGCTGAAAATCGACAAAAGCTTTATTGATGACCTGCCCCATGACAAAAAAGCAGTCAACCTTGTCAATGGCATTATTCGCATCGCCCATGGTCTCGGCCTGGAGGTTATCGCTGAAGGCGTCGAGTATGAAGCGCAGCAAAAGGTATTACACGAACTTGGCTGCGATATGCTGCAAGGCTACTTGTTTAGTCGACCGGTAGATGCGGACAAGGCGTTGGCATTGCTGCACACATGGCCCCATTCGGCAGTCGTTTAATGGCCAAGAGGGATCACATAAACTTCCCAAGCAGCCACCCATCTGGCTCCCAGACATTCGCCACGCCTTCTACCCTGGAGGAGTGGCAGACGCATGTTCGAATGCTGCAAAAAATAAACGAGGTAGGTCGTTTAGGCTATTGGTTAATGTCGCTAACCGCTAGCGACGTGTACTGGTCTGACATGGTTTATGAATTTTTTGGCGTCGAGCCAGGATGTTTTGTTCCCGATCAAAACGCATTCATGGCGATGGTGCACCCCCAGGATCAAAGCAAAGTAGCCAAAGCCTTGCTGGAAATGCATGACACCCGGCTAATTGATATCAAGTACAGAATTATCCAGCCAAACGGCAACATCCGCTGGCTGCATGAAGTTGCCGATAATACATCGCCAGAAGACCTCGATATTCTTATCGGCACTTTGCATGACATCACCGCGCACAAATCACTTGAAGAAAAGCTAAGAAAACAGGCCATCACCGATGACCTGACAGGAGTGTTTAACCGGCGTTATTTCATGAAGCGCCTACGGCAAGCCTACTCCCATTTCCGGCGCAGCGGTCAGAATGCAGCGGTGCTGCTCTTTGATGTCGACCACTTCAAAGCGGTCAATGATACCTATGGCCACGCTATGGGGGACCGGGTACTGAGGCGAGTCTGCCGCCTATTTCTGGAACGCTTTAGAGAAACCGACATTGTCGGACGCCTGGGCGGCGAAGAGTTCGCCGTACTGTTGTTTGAGGTGACATCGGAAGCGGCAGTGACCGTGGCTGAAGATATCAGACAAACACTGGCAAACCATGGCTTTAAGACCGAAGCCGGTAGCACCTTTCATATATCCATTACTTGCGGTGTGTCCAGCTTCGCCACGGATGACCCCACAGAAGACAGTATCCTTCACCGCGCCGATAAATCACTGTATCTGGGCAAACACCATGGTCGTGATCAGGTTGTTGGTGAAAGTTAGTAGGGATACTACTGAAAACGCGCATATGCAGGCATACCTGATGACGTTGCCAGTCTCAGTTAGGTAAACAGGTTAAAAAAACCGATCCAGAACAGCGCCAAGGAGTGCGCGTTCAAACTAACAGCGTCCACCACTAACGCTCTGGTTGGCATGCAGTAGCCGACTATTCTTTCTATGCCTTCCCCACAGATTCCGAAAACAGGCGCAGCTTTCGAGAAACACACCGTATCAGTTTGTGTCTACAGATCTCCTGTCCATCTATCTGATATGCTTCTAATCAATGTCATGGGATCTGTTTTTTTACTGTTTACATACAGCACAGCAAACAATTGACTATTCCGATGAAACCATTCAGTGGCTATACCAGTCCTTTAGCAGCGTCTAATTGCGGGTTACCTAAGCGTCCGATTGCAGGTTATCGAATAATCGGTAGCATCGGTTAGCCGTCAGTGGGTGTGTCACATCGCGGTACTCAAGTGTAAAAAGAGAAGCGTTGTCTCAAAGGAATGGCGCAACAAATCTGTAGGTAGAATTGCCACGCGGCACTTCAGGGCTTACAACTATATGGCGAGATTTAGTTAATAATTCAACAACTGGAAGATTAACGCTATGTCGATTGAGCTTTGGCTGTCGTTTGTGTTGGCTTCGTTTTTGGTGATCGCTGCCCCCGGCCCTGCCGTTGCCCTGCTGGTCATGACCGGCATCAATCAAGGCCGCAGGGCGGCTCTGGCGATGCTGCCCGGCTTTTTCTTGGGCGACCTGGTGGCTATGTCTCTTTCGTTTGCAGGCGTAGGCGCCCTGTTGATGGCGTCGGCTGAGTTATTCACGCTTGTGAAGTGGCTTGGAGTGATCTATCTACTTTACCTAGGCATCAAGATGTGGCGTGAATCTGGCCAGTTGAATAACCTGGAAGCCGCTGGGGCCAGCGTTAAGCAGGGCACTGCAAAGGCCTTTTGGGTGACACTCTTGAACCCCAAAAGCATTCTATTCTTTATGGCCTTCATGCCACAGTTTATTAACCAGTCCCTGCCCTTGGCGCCCCAGCTGGCGATTCTGTTTACCACCTTTCTTGTGATAGGCCTTATCTCAGATCTCGGCTATACACTGCTCTCCACAACCAGCCGACAGCTGATGAACGCCAGGTTTCGACGGCTGTTACACCGCTGCGGTGCCGGTAGCTTAATCGGCGCAGGGGTGTTGATGACCGTGATGCGCCGCCCTGCTGCCTAAACAATCTGATTCGCCTATCTCGGCCAATGCTGTGCGTCTCATCTCGCGGAACAAAAAACCAACAGCGATGAGCCTCAAGATCATAGTGGCCGTTTGGCAGCCTCACACCTACTGGGGTGCTTGGCCACCAAGAGAGATGGCTCAGCAAGCGCGCGGGCTGTCTAACGCCTCTTCGGTAAACACCAATAGACCCAACTCAGGTCGATAGCCATGAATCTCTGTCACATCCAGGGCCGTTAAAAAGGTAAGGATCGCTTCACTGATCACCTGCCCAGGCACCAACACTGGAAAACCCGGCGGGTAAGGAATCACGAAGCTCGCGGAGACGATATCTCGGCCTGCCCGCATCTGCGTTTGCACTTCGTTATTGTCAAAGCGCAGGTACTCGGTGTTTTCTTCATCGTAGGCGAGGAAGTAGGCGGTGCGGATATCGCCCTGAGGGGTGTCAGGGTTCGCCCGGAAGGCGTCGTGAAAGCGGCTAAAATCAGGTAACGGCGGCAAATCCTGGGTTAAAGAACGCACGTTATGTTCGATAATCTTGCGCTCGGGTCGGCTACTCTCTTCCCAACGGGTCTCGAATTCTTTAGCCAGCTTGATCAACACGTCGAGCAGGTAGGCGATAGAACCACGGGTGGTACCGATATTGGTCATAAAAAGCACGGTGTTACGCGAGGTCTTATTGATCTGAATACCGTACTTGTTCATCAGGTATTCATTCTTGAAAGTATCACCGTCAATCCCCGTGGCACCAATCGCGATGGTGACACGGGAGGGGTCAACCACAAACTCGTCACGGGCCCAGGCCTCTTCCATCTTGTCCCAGCCGGTGACCGGGTCATAGTAGGACTCAACCCCGGATTCACGATACGCCGCAGGCACCATATCGCTGTTCTTGAGTACTCGAAAATACTTTTGCAGCAGCGGATGGCTGTAAAGCTGCTCACGCAGCGACATTGCCGCCTCAACCTGGGCATGCACCAGCTCGAAACCTTCCATCTCCGCCTGCATTCGCCCCACGTCCAGTGAGGCAATGATCTGGTAGTTGGGCGACGTTGAAGTGTGTGTCATGTAAGCTTCGTGGAAAGGTGCCTCCACCTTCTGACGATAATCCTGATCGTAGACGTGGATCATCGAGCCCTGACGAAGCGAGGTCAGCGTTTTGTGCGTGGAGTGGGTGGCATAGGCGCGAATGCGCACCGTTTCAGGGTCAGGCATCAGACGCTGGTCTAGCCAGGTAGCATCGTCTTCGGGGTCGAGGGCGTCGAACGACGCTTTCCAATCCGCATACTCCTGGTGATACTCCTCGCTTTTGTAGAGTTCGCGCAGAGTGCGGGCCGCATGCATGGCAGTACGTGGCCGGTAAGTAGGATTAAATCCGGCAAAGGCAAACCACGCCTCATCCCAAAGAAAAACCAAGTCTGGTTTGATTGCCAGGCACTCCTCCATCACCCGACGGACGTTGTACACCACGCCATCGAAGGTGCAGTTGGTGAGCAGCAGCATCTTGACTTTATGCAGTTGGCCAGCGCGTTTATAGCCCAGCAGCATCTTCTTAATTTCATGCAGCGGTACGGCCCCGTACATGGAGTAGTCGTTAAGCGGGTAAGAGTCGAGGTAGCTAACCTCGGCGCCGGCCAGCATCATGCCGTAGTGGTGAGATTTGTGGCAGTCGCGGTCAATCAGCACGATGTCTCGAGGCTTGACCAGCGCCTGCAACACAATCTTGTTGGCCGTCGAGGTGCCGTTGGTGACAAAAAAGCTTTGCCGTGCGCCGAACGCTCGGGCGGCGTACTCCTGAGCCTTTTTGATTGGTCCGTAAGGCTGCAACAGCGAATCGAGCCCGCCAGACGTAGCCGATGTTTCGGCCAGGAAGATATTGATCCCGTAGAAATCGATCATTTGCCCAGCCCAGTGGGAACGGGTAATCGACTTGCCCCGGGAAATGGGCATGGCGTGGAATACCCCGGTGGGCTTTTTGCTGTATTCGCGCAGGGCATCGAAAAACGGCGTGCGGTAGCGATTGTCGATAGCCCGCAGAATGGTGTGGTGCTGCTCGATATAGTCAGTTTCGCGATAGAAGATACGGTTGAAGTAGCGGATATCGCGACTTGCCGTGGCCTCCACATCGCCGCTGGTGACCATAAACTGATCGATCTCGGGGCGCAGCTCGTTAATCATTGAGCTGAGAAGAATGCTGCGCTCGGCTTCAGTTTGATGATCGAGATGGCTCTCCGACAGCCCTGCCAGGTAGTTGCGCAGCGCGCTTAGGTTGTATTTGGACTTATAGGGAAACTCATAGCGAATCAGGCAGGCCTGAATGTTGGGGTTAACCAGCACCGCGATCAGCGCATCCTCAAAACTTCTCACCGTGACGACGTCGTAAACGAACTTGTCCTCAGGGCGGCGCATGTTGTGGAAAGCCTCGCGCACCACCTCCTCTTCCTGTATCGAGAGGTTATCGACAATCAGCAGCTCGAAGTAAGGCTGGGCGGAACTGTTGGAGGCAGGGTGACCGCGCCGGAGCTGGTTGAGGGCGTCCATGGTCTCCATGTCCTCGGCGCCTGCATCGCTATCCGACAGGTCAACATGGCGGCGGCGATAGGATTCACTAATCAGCGCCCTCACTAGCCGCTTGACCACCTTATCGAGCAGGGCATACTCCTTGCGCTCGAACAGCAGCCAAAGGTGACGGAAGTCTTCTTTGGAGGGGAAAGCATGGTAATCCTCGATAATTTCCAGGCGCGTTAGCTTAATGCCAATGGCTTTAACGAGGTTTTTGGCTCGGGTTTCGTCATTTATGCGCACCAGCTGGCCGAGATCACGCTTGAGCGCGTTCCAGGTGTCAGCCCGCAGTTGGGTGATCTTGTGGTAAAAACCCAGGGCAGTGTAAGACGTTTCGGTTAAGTTATTTTCTGGCATAACAATACCCGTACTTAATTTGATTAACGACTATCTGGCAGCCGACCATCAGGCACTATTCAGGTTGCGCGCGCCGTAGTGCACCTCTAGCTGCTCTTCAGGAAAGTTAGCGAAGCTAAGATCCAGGCACTTGCCCGGCCAGCGAACCTGAACATGCCCTTCCCGTGGCCAATAGAGAGCGGTATAGACAGTGCCTAACCCTCGAGCATAGTCGTGCCGAAATAGCGGTGGTGACGAAAAAGCCGATATTAAACGTGCTTCAGTGGTGATCTCGTCGCTTACTAGAATCGAAAGTTGACGTTCACGAATCAACGTCTCTGAGGCGAGCGCATGGGCATACCATTCAATTTTTTTCTGATGGTTAGTGGCCACTGGTACCCGCCGAATACTGGCAGGCCGATCGGGCGCGATCATCGCCGTCACATAGCGGCCGCAGGCATCGGTCACCGTAATGTTATAGGCCATATGCGTGGGCACTCGGGAGAGCACCGCAGCGGCTTCAGGCACTGTGGTACAGAATTCGAGGATATAGCGCAAAATGATAGGCGCGCCAAAGCCGTCGCCCACCACGGTGCGTCCACCAAAGGCCAGCGATACCGCCAGCCCCGACTCATTCATGCCGTCGAGCACGCCCCAGAGGCAGTCAGACATGGCAATCACGCCCTGGCCATTCCAGCGCGTATAAAGAATATTGCCCTCGCAGAGTTCCGGCGGATAGTCATAGTTACGCGCCAGCAGCGTTGACCCCGGCCTCGCCAGCACCGCCTGGGAGCAGCCAGTAATATAGGGCGGTGGCCGGTATAGGCTGAGCAGCCGCGCGGCCAGATCGCTGCCACCGGCAAGCTCACACAGTTGGCGGTAAGTGCCGAGAAGTTCAGGCATATGCTGGCTCAGCGCATTGTAGCAGGCAAGATAGGCCGGTCGTTCGCGCTCCCCTGCACTCAGGTACCACTGAGCGTAGGCGGGCCAGTGATAGTAAAACATCGACTGCCACTTGGCCCCCGGCAGCGGCTCATAGACACTGCGAAACATCAGCGACTTTTCTTGCCCGCCACTCTGATTTTTGCCCGTAGAGGCTTCTTCGTTGGGAATAGTCACAGAATTTTGAAGTTGCCACCGCCGATGGCATGACTCACGGCAACTTCCTCCACGACAGGGTCTTGAAGCGCCTGACCAGCATATTCACCGCGAACACCCTCGATCCAGGCCTTGGCGCGCTCGTTGAGATTAAAGTCATCGTCCATAAGGCGCCCACGGGTGATCAGAATACCTAGGTCTGCGCCTTCATAGCGAAAATCGCCCGCCCCACTGATGCGCATAAAGAAGGCTTCCTGCTCATTTTCGGCGGCGTGGGGATGGTAGCTGTAGTGATCGTAGCTAATCTTGCCATCGTCGCCCATACGCCATACACCGGTCTTCGGCGCCTGGGTCAGCAGGTCAACGCTCTCGTCGGTGTGTTTGATCACCAGTTGGCTCCAGCTATCGACGCTCTCAGGATGCGCCCAACGTTCGTTTATATCGTCAATATCAAGGTCAAAATCGAGGTCTGAAAACTCCAGCAGGTGGAACAAAAACAGCGGAATATCGGAGTGCGCGAATGCCGCCACGTTGGTCAGCGAACTGGCGCCGGTGACCCGCGGATTAAGCTCGCCGAGGTAGACTTCGTCGGTATCGATATCGATCAGGAAGTCGAGCTCGAAATAGCCACGGTAGCCTTCCTCGCGCAGCGCCTCGCCGAATTTGAAGGTGTATTCCCGCGCCTTATCGCGCACGTCCTGGGTGAAGGCACCGGCGAACATTTCGTTGCCGCACCAGCCGCCCTTGTAGGGCGTTAGCGTCTTAAAGCCCACAAGCTCCGTCATCAAAGGGCCAACAACCGTACCACAGCGAGTCGCACAGGCCTCAATGGCTGAGCCACGGCAATTAATGCGTTTCATGATCTTGACTTCGTCTTCTGCCTCGATCTCTTCGGCGTGCTTGTAATAGTCGCCTTCGCTGGCAATAAAGTAGGTGGTATGGCCCGAGTCACCAAAGGCGGTTTGCACCACCAGGTCGGTTCCAAGCTCCTTACTGACGTCGCAAAGCTCTTGATAACTGCCTACTTTTGTCAATACGTTAGGCACGCTAGGCACCCCGGCTTTATTGCCGATGCGCACCGTCTCGATCTTGTTATCCATGCGTTGACGCAGCGTCGCCGGGGGAAAGGCAATCTTGAGCCCCAACTGCTTACAGACCGCTTCGGTATGCTCATCAAACATCAGGAAAGCCGCCGTACCGGCGTCATCGCCGGTGGCCCGCGACTTCAAAAAATCGATGACTTCCTTATGCTCAAGCAAGTAGTTGTTGATGTCTTCAATGCCCTCAAAATCGCGGGGAAATTTTCCTTTAGGCACGAAGACGTTACGCTGCCGCCCCTCGAAACAATCTATATAGTTGATATGACGGAAGTTACTCACCCAATCGCCAATCCCCAGCAGATTAAAATTAGTGGCCGAGATAAAGTAAATGGGTTCTTTGTTATTGCGAAAGTGACGACGAACATCGGCAATGGAAGTGATTTTACTCATGGTTGATGCTCCCTGGGTGGCGGAATGAAGGCGAGCGGCATGCCTTGCAGTTTCTTCTTGGTGATTTGATGGCTCAGCTGCGTCATCTATTGCCGCGGGGTTACTTGCCGCTAACCCCAGAAGTCGGCGCAGCATATCCAGCAAAAATCCCATTGTTGGTCTCCTTGTCACGGCCATTGCCCAGCTTAAATTTTCGGTGCCGTAACAAGATCAGTACGCACCGGCTTGGCTAGCGGCCCTAAGGTATCCAGAAAAGGGGAGGAGCCGCTTTCGCTTGCATAAAGGGTAAAATTCACTTGGCGGTCCCGGAAGCTTTTGAGCGGCTGCCCAAGGCCGCGAAGTCCGTTTTCACGTTCACGCCGTACTCGGTTTAAATCAATTTCAATCGGCATGACTTCTTCGCCAATGCCTGCCTGGTGAATAACGTCACCTGATGGCCCTACTACGATGGAGCGACCATTGCCGAGGGCCCCCGCACCATTGATATCGAAAAAGTAACACTGGTTAACAGCAGCGTTGGTGCGAGCTATGGAGAGCTCGATATCGCGGTCGATGGTGTCGGTCATAGTGGGGTGTAAAATCACCTCGGCGCCCATGGCCGCAAGAGTTCGGGTAGTCTCGGGAAACCACATGTCGTAACAGATCGAAACGCCGAAGCGACCTACTTCGGGCACATCAAAGATCACAAACTCGGTGCCGCTTTCGATGCCTGCCTCGTATGGGCGGAAAGGGAACTGTTTACGATAGCGGGCGATAACATGGCCCTGAGGGTTAATCACCGACGTCGTGTTAAAGACCCCCGCCTCGGTCTGCTCGAACATCGAGCCGGGAATCAACCAGATTTGATATTGCTCGGCCAGGGCACAGAACAATTGCTCAACTTCGCTGGGCATCGGCATGGCATAGTGAGGCGACGCTCCCATCGGCATCAGCTCACTGAAGAGAACCATCTGTACCTGAGGAAAGCGGTTCATGAGCGCATCAATGCGATTGCGCATAGCATCGGTGTTGTCGCCATGGTGCAGGGCATGCATCTGGACACCGGCAATAGTGAAGTAGGTCATCGTAATCCCTCCTTGTTAAGCAATTTCGTTGTGTCTTCCAATGCTCTACCCCTCTCGACTGCTACTATGGGTGAGCCCCTGATGCATTACTGCTCTAATTGTTGATATTTATTAGCAATGTCTCATAGTGATAAGCAGAATTTGCTAGGCGGCCACCTTCATCTCCTAACAGTTTTTTACAATGCATTTTCATACTGGTTTTTTTGCGCGCGTAAGTCTAGAGCTTTGAAAATAGCAACGTTCAGAGTGTCAACGAAACATAAATTAAAAGTGCGATTTATCTAATATAAAAAAGTCATTAAAAAGTAAGGGGTTTTCAAGTGTGGACGACCGCTTAACGTAATCCTAAACATTCGTATATTGTTGCTCACGAAAAGCAACATTGCCTTCATTAAATGCACTGACGGTCTTTCAACTGATATGTGCCAAGGTAAGGGCGAACTGCTCGCCCTCTTGCACGGTAGCCGAACGTCCATAAAGGCACCGCAAAGGCATTTTGGGTGACGCTATGAAATGCCAAAAGCATTCTCTTCTTTTATGGCCTTCATGCCACAGTTTATTAACCAGATTCAGCCCTTGGCGCCACAGCTGGCGATTCTGTTTACTACGTTTCTTGTGTTGGGGATCCAGCTACACGATGCTGTCGACCACTAGTCGACACCTGATGACCGTGATGCGACGCCCAACCGCATAACCAATCTAATCGGAGGTTATTTATGCCACGCCCGATAGCGAAGAAGGACTTTCCTGTCTCCAACGTCAGGCACTTTCTTGAACCTGGCCGGAATGTGTTGGTTTCATCACAATGGCATCAACAAACCAATATCATGACCATGGGTGGGTATGGATTTATCGGGCTTAGGGCTGGCCCTAGCTCAGCGTTATATTGATAAAAACCAAAACAATCAGCGCCGCTGCCGCAGGCCAAGGACTGCGCAGCACCACTCCGAACATGGTCAGCGGAATTAGCACGGTGAGTGCCGCCAAAACATGCGGCAGTTCTGCCAACCCGCTTTTAGCCATACTCGCTATATACACCAGCCCAAGCACGCCAAGCAGAAGCCCAAACCCAACATGACGGTTACGCCATCGTGATGGCATCTTCCTATCTCCCTGTGTGGTTAAGCGTTGATCGCTCACCGTTCGCTAATTTGAATATTACCCATAAGATGGCAAGACACACTTAGAAGAGCGTATCCATGACCGATAACGTGCACTCCAAGGCTATTGCCGCGCTTAGAAATCTGTTTATTGGTGATTCACTGGCGATGCCCGTGCATTGGTTCTACAACGTTCACGATATCGACCGTGCGTTTCCAAGCGGAATCACCACGTTTGCAGCGCCGCCGGAGTTTCATCCGTCATCGATTATGTCCATGCACTCCACCAGCGGCGGTGGGCGCAAACGCGCTGTTAGCTCCGCACAGCGCGAGATCGTTGGCGATGTGATTCTTAAAGGCAAGCAGTCATACTGGAACCGCCCAAACGTGCACTACCACCAAGGCATGCAGCCTGGGGATAACACGCTGAACGCCTATTGCGCGCTGACACTGATGCAAACAATGGACGCGCCTGATCAGCACTATGACCGCGACACCTTTCTGCAGGCCTATATCCGCCTAATGACCGCAGAGATACCGTCCCATCCGGATACCTACGCCGAGTCTTACCATCGCGGCTTTTTCGCTAATCTCGAAAAAGGCCAACTTCCTCATAAATGCGGCGCCGTTACCCACGACACGCCTTCCATTGGCGGCCTGATCACTATTGCTCCGTTGGCAATTGGCGAACGCTTAAGAGGCACTTCGCTGGCCGATACCCGCAAGCTTTGCCGCAGCCACCTGGCGTTGACCCATCCGGACAACTTTCTAGCGGATGTTTGCGATGCCTACGTTGAGCTGATCGACGCGCTACTGTTCCGTGATGACAATACCAACGTGCTGGAACTGCTGCTGAAAGCAACCCGTGGCTTACCCAGGCGAGACCTAACAAAGCTGATAGACAGCGACCGCCCTGAGAGAGAAGTGATCGGCAAAGTGCTCTCCACCGCTTGCTACATCACCGATGCTTGGCCCGCGGTACTCTACCTGGCCTGCAAGTACCACCAGGAACCACTGCGCGCCTTACAGATCAACGCAGAAGTCGGCGGCGACAGCGTGCACAGAGGTGCTGTATTGGGCGTCTTGCTTGGCTTAATCAATGGCGAAGAGGCTGGCAGCCTCTTCGCCCGGCTAACCGAACACGCGTCGATTAACCGGGCCATTGAAGGCCTGACTTTGAAAGGCTAGTTAGGAGCGACGCTCCCACAGGGTGACTTCCGAAAGGCTATGCTGATATTTATGCATGGTCTCACGGATCACAAAGGGCACTTTTTCGGGATCGCTGATCATCTTGAAGTGGGGCTCGAGCAGCTCCTTCAGGCCATCCAGGGTGCTGAAGTTTTCGCCATTTTTCTTGAAGCCACCAATCCACTCCTCCATCGGCGTGTACTCTTCCAGCCAGGTATAGGGCGAAGCAATCATTAAGACGCCACCGGCATTGATGCGCTCATGGATGCTTTGCAGGAACTGGGAGGGCTTATATAGCCGGTCGATCAGATTAGCGGCCAACACCAAATCGTAGCCGCTAAACTGCGGTTTGAGGTTGCACGCATCGCCCTGATGGAAGCTAACGCGATCGGCGACTTCCTCGAGGCCCAGACTGGCCAACGTGCGCTCCTGATAGCTGACCAACTCACCCTCTTCGGTGCGGGTATAACGCAGCACTTTCTGCTCCGCCATTTCCACGCCCTGACGGATAAAGTTGGCCGAAAAGTCCACCCCATCGACGTGCTCAAACTCGCGGGCCAGCTCAAAGCTGCCGCGCCCGCTGGCGCAGCCCAGATCCAGAGCGCGTTTCTTCTGACGACCGGCCATGGCGGCTAGCGCCTTGTTGGCCAAGGCCTGCGGGAAGTTGGCAACCCCAAACCACTCATCGCCGTAATGAAATTCCGCGTACTCCGCCATGCGTGCATCGCTTTCATAATAAGCACTGGGTAGCTTAACTTCGGCATCCGACACGACATAGCGGAAACCCGCGTGCTGGAAGAAGTGGCGGCGAAACGCATAGCGCGCGCTGAGGCGGGTTTCGTTGCCGCAGGAGATCCAGGAGCCTCCCTTGATCAGGTTATGCTGATTGTCGAAGGTCGGGGTGGTGAAATCATCATAGAGCGGATGCACATCAAAGCCTGGGAACGGGTAGGTCGGTGTCTCCACCCATTGCCAAACGTTGCCCACCACATCGAACCACTGGCCATGCTGGAAGCGCGTTACCGGGCAAGAAGAGGCGCCGTGATCCAAATGCAGATTGGCGTTGGCCGGTTGATCACTTTCAAGCTCTGAGACACCCGCCTCCTCCGCCAGACGATGCCACTCGTCTTCCGTTGGCATACGCACAGGCTGCCCCGTCTGTTGGCTTTTCCAGTTACAGAAGGCTTTGGCCTCGTGGAAATTGACCTCGACAGGCCAATCCCAGGGCATCTCCACCTCTTCGGTTATTAGGCGCAGAAACCACTCGTTCTTCCATACCCAGAACGTCGGATGGGTCGCCTTGGCAAACTTGCGCCAACCCAAGCCTTCCTCCGACCAGAAGGCGTCGGTTAAATAGCCTCCTGCTTCAACGAACTCAAGAAACTCGCTGTTACTGACCAGAAACTGGCTCGCCTTAAACTCTTCAACCTCAGCACGGTGATGGCCGTACTCGTTGTCCCAACCGTACCAGGGATCGTCAAACGACTTACCAAGCACAACCTCACCCTGGGGAACCGTGATCAACGTATTCTCCGGCGGCTCACCGGCGGTGCGAATGGGCGCCCAGACAGCTTGCGGAGTAACCAGATCAATCGACTGCTGGCGAATCAGCACCGACGACGTTTCAAGATGAATGCGCTCGTGCTCGATCCCCATGACGATAGGCCAGAACGGACTCTCCCAGCCGATGGGTAGCGAAACCGGCAGCTCGCGAATCAAATTGAGCACCGCTGCGCGCACCTTGGCGCGATAGTCCATCACCTCACTGACCGACGGCCACGAATAGTGAGCTTCGTTAAGATCATCCCAGCTCATTTCGTCGACGCCTACGGCGAAAATAGATTCCATATTGGGGTCTATCCGCGCAGGCAGAAGCTTGGCCAGCACCAGCTTATTGACGAAGAACGTTGCGGTATGCCCCAGATAAAAAATCAGCGGATGCCTGAGGGCAATGGGCTTACGAATGTACGCCTCTTCACTCGCAAGCGTAGTAAACAGCGACTCATAGCGGTCAAAGGTGGACGTGAAGCAGGCTTCAATCTCTCGACGCGTTGCTTCAGGATCGTTGCCTGCCAACTTCACAGTGCGGGGAAAAAGGTGAGTTGAGGACGTGTCTTGTAGCCCCAATGGCGAGCTTATGGAAGTCATAGGTTAGAGCGCCTTTATCTTTAAACGACGATGGTTGGCATAGGTAAACATATGACGACATTAAAAACCAAAAACCCGTACAAAAGCTAGCGATAGTTGTACAAGACTTTCCAGCACAGCCTTCGTCAACACTTGGCACAGGCATAATCGCTCGCCGTTCATTTTAATACGACCTAACAACAAGATACTCAGGGCGTATCATTCTCTTCTACCGCGGGTTCGATGGGTTCGCCATTTTCATCCAGCAATTGGTGGTCATAGGCTGCTTGAAGGCCGGTATCTTCAGCTATCGGCTGCTCTTCTTGTGCTTCTTCTACCGTTTCGTCTGTCCAGTCTGCCCAGTAATCGATATGGCCTGGATAGATGGGCGATAGCACCGCAACCAGGATGCCCACCACGGAGAAGATCGAAAACGCCTCCGCATAGCCAACGCCATCCACCAATATACCCACCACCGGAGAGCCCACCGCCTGCCCAAGCGCACAGGCCATAAACGGCAGTACTGGCCCCATTGATAGTCGCCCCGGCAATAGCCGGATACCCGTCATTAGATACAGTCCCGTTAAGCTCATATAGGCAAGCCCGAAGACCATCGCGGAAAACATGGCCAGCGGTAACTGACTGGGGCTAGCGGCCAGCAATGCCAAGCTTGAAGACAGCATCATCAGCATCAATGCCTGGGTAATGGGCGGGTTATTGCGATCGGCTAAATCACTCACCACGGCACCGCCGAGCCCAGCGATACCCACCGCAAACCACAGCCAACCGGTCTGGTTAGCGGGCAGCGCACCCAGGGTAACCGCCAGGTCGGGGGCGAAAAGCCAGTACGGCGCAGACACAAAGCCCATGGCGAAGGCGAATAGCGTAAGCCGTATTAGCCGCGACCACTGCAACCGGGTGATGGGCGGCGGCGGTGCAGCGTTGGCGGGAACCACCCTTGATACTGAAGGAATGAAGTACCATGCCGCCGCCACCCCCATGCCGGTCAGAACGGCAAAGATCGTGTAGGTCAAACGCCACGCGTCCGACAGAAATACCACCGTCGGCACCGCCACGATAATCCCCACGCTGGTGCCTGCGTTCATAATGGAACTGACGCGCCCGTGCATCGTCCGGCTCACTAGCGCCTGCATCGCGGCGGTGAGTGCGGGCATCATCAAACCGGTGCAGATACCGCAGATAAACACCCCAATACCCAGTGCAAGTGGGCCTGACGCCTGACTGATCAGCCCCAGACCACTCACCCCAAAACCACCCGAAAGCATCGCCAGATTACGCGCACCGAGCCGATCAGCGGCAAGCGGTGCCACCAGTGTGGCCAGCACAAAGCTGATAAACGGCAGTGCCCCGATGATACCAATGAGGTACGGTGTGAGCGCCAGCTCGGCGCTGATGGAGGGCACAAACAGCCCAAACGCAAAGCGCGCCAGCCCGTAACTAATCGCGACCAACGCGGCACCGAAGATGGCAAACCCTATGTTCGACAAGGTTCTCATACTAACGACTCCTCGGCCGCGTGTTACATAAAAGAAAATCCCCTGACAGCCTAGTTGTCCCGATGGCTATCTGCACACCTCGGTGTCGACATTGGATACGGAAGGGGCGCTTTACGGCGTTGTTCGGCAAGTTATCGGGGTTGCTGTCGCGATAATACTCATGGCAAGCAGATACATTTATCCACTCAAACCGTTTAACCTGATCACTAACGGGGAAAAGGTTACTTTTTATGACGAGCGTCGCGATATTTGTCGATATCCAAAATGTCTATTACACAGTTAAAGCGTCGTATCGCCGCAACTTTGATTACAACAAATTCTGGGCCCAAGCCACCGCTAATAGAAACGTGGTGAAAGCAATTTGCTACGCCATTGATAGAGGCGACCAAAAGCAGCGAGAGTTTCAAAACATCCTCAGAGCGATTGGTTTTGAAGTAAAGCTAAAGCCTTTTATTCAGCGCGCGGATGGCTCCGCAAAAGGCGATTGGGACGTGGGCATTGCGCTCGACGCCATGGAGTACGCAGAACAGGCAGACGTTGTTGTGCTTGTATCCGGCGACGGCGACTTTGATCTGCTGGTCAAAAAAATCCGTGTTAAGCATGGAAAAAGAGTCGAGGTTTATGGTGTTCCCCCGCTTACTGCAGCGTCACTCATCAATGAGGCCAGCGAGTTTATCGCGATCGATACAGGACTCCTGCTTGGTTAAATTACATTCATGAAAAAGTCACTACGCTGCCTTTGATAACTCTTTCCAACAGCAGGCCACCGCAAGAGGCCGGCGTGACAGGTTTTCGGCTGGCAGCGCATCTCGACGCAATAAAAAAGCATCAACCTCTTCAAAAACGTTTATCCATCGTTTACTGAGTTTTGAAAAATAAGCGCAGCGAACCACTCTATCGCCTACTTTAGTCTAAATTTCCCGCGCTATTTGCCCATACCGAACCGGCATAGGCTATGCACAGCAGGGTGCTGCCAGTTAAATATTCACACGCTCTGGCCAGCCACTACTCTGTTGAATAACGATGATGACATGCCCCGATGCCCTACGTTCACGATACGCTAACGCGACTTAATAAAAGCAGCCCTGCACAGTCAGAATTTTATCAAGCCACCGAAGAAGTGCTCGAATGCCTGCGCCCGCTTCTTGAGCAAAGTGATTACTATCATGACCACAGCATTATTGAGCGAATAGTCGAGCCCGAACGACAAATCATGTTCCGGATAAGCTGGGTAGATGATGCTGGGAAAGTGCGGGTCAACAAAGGCTATCGCGTTCAGTTCAACTCTGCCCTTGGCCCTTACAAGGGCGGCTTACGTTTCCACCCCAGCGTTACCTCGGGCACCATAAAGTTTCTCGGCTTTGAGCAAATTTTCAAAAATGCGTTAACCGGCTTGCCGATAGGCGGCGGGAAAGGCGGTGCCGATTTTGACCCGAAAGGAAAATCGGATAACGAGATCATGCGCTTTTGCCAGGCGTTTATGAGCGAGCTCTACCGCCATATTGGCCCTCACTGCGATGTGCCCGCTGGTGATATTGGCGTCGGTACGCGTGAAATTGGCTATCTCTTTGGTCAGTACAAGCGACTCACCGGCCACTATGAAGGCGTGCTAACCGGCAAAGGGCTTAACTGGGGAGGCTCGCTTGGCCGCAAAGAGGCCACCGGTTATGGCGCGGTGTACTTTGCGCAAAACATGCTGGCTGCCCGTGGAGAAGAGCTGCGCGACAAGACCTGCCTCGTTTCCGGCGCGGGTAATGTCGCCATCTATACCATTGAGAAGCTATATGCACTGGGTGCTAAGCCGATCACCTGCAGCGATTCACGTGGCACCCTCCACGATAAAAACGGTATTGATTTAGGCTTACTCAAACAGCTCAAAGAAGAGCAGCGCACCTCGTTAGAAGCCTACTTACACGAGCACCCTGACGCGCACTACATTTCTGCACGTGACTACCCCCAGGGCGGGCATGCCGTATGGCGCATTCAAGCCGATGCGGCGTTCCCCTGTGCGACCCAGAATGAGCTGACCGAAAGCGATGCGGAAATCCTACTCGCTAATGGCATAACGTGTATCAGTGAAGGGGCCAACATGCCTTCTACCAAAGAGGCCGTCGACCTTTTTCTAGACGCTAAGATTGCCTATGGACCCGGCAAGGCCGCCAATGCAGGAGGCGTCGCTACCAGCCAGCTAGAGATGGCACAAAATAGCAGCATGGAGCAGTGGTCACTGGAAAAAGTCGACCAGAAGTTAAAACAGATTATGGCCAATATTCACCGCAAGTGCGCAGAGACCGCCGAAGAGTTTGGTGATAAAACCAATTTGGTACTAGGCGCCAACATTGCAGGCTTCAGGAAGGTAGCTGACGCCATGATTGAGCAAGGAGTGACCTGATCGTCTTTATTTTATAGATCGCTTATACTCTAAAAGCACGCAGTCCTTCCTTTATTGGGGAAGGGCTGTTTTTTATTGGTTTAAACTTATTGCTTTCCAAGGAGAGTAATCATGGGACAACGTCCTGCTATTATTATTAACCGTCTTGATGCCGAGCGCCTCCAGCGCTTGATCGACACTGCATCCGATAAAGATATGGCCGTGGCTCAGCTACTCGAGGAAGAGTTATCGCGAGGTGAAGTCTGCGACCCGGAGGATATCCCGGATGACGTGGTCAGCATGAATAGCCAGGTTCGCTTCACCGACCTCACCCGCGGGCTTAAGATGATTCGAACCCTGGTCTACCCGCACTCCCTGGAAAGCGTAGCGGACGGCATTTCCATCATGGCGCCCATTGGCGCGGCATTGATCGGCCTCAAAGTGGGCGACATCATCGAATGGCCGTTACCCAACAATACCGAAGCCCGGCTCCGCATCGATGCCATTTATTGGCAGCCCGAACGCGAAAAGCAGTTCCATCGTTAGGCGCTGGCAAATAACGTTTATAAGCCCCATCTCGCTTAAGACGTCTGAGTTAGGCTCAATCAAATCGCAAAATTGACCATCAAGCCACCTGCAAGGCCTCTGGCCAGCAGGCTTTATGCAGTGTTCCCCAACGTTTATAGAATTATTATCGCCTTCTTCCCGTTTGCTCTATAGTCGAAGAATGCTAACCGGATGAATCCAGCCTATGGCCGTTGACCTACAAGCGCTCTACCCCAAACTAATTCACCTGATGCTGGACACTGTCTTCGTGGTCGATAAAGACAACCAGATCATTTTTGTGAGTGATGCCTGTGAGTCGCTACTCGGTTACCTGCCCAACGAGTTGATCGGCACCCTGATCACTCACTACATGCACCCTGACGACTTAGCAGCCACGCAGGACTCTATTACCCGAGTGATGGACGGAACGCCCCACGTGGATTTCCGCAACCGCTATATTCGTAAAGACGGAGGCACCGTACATATCCTGTGGTCGGCCCGCTGGTACGAGGAAGAGGAAGTGCGGGTAGGTGTTGCACGCAACGTTACCGCCCTGATGCAAGCCGAGGAGGAGTTACGCTTCCTCGCCCATCACGACCCTCTGACCAAACTGACCAACCGAGCGCTCTTTTATGATCGGCTGGCGTCAGGACTGAACGCGGCCCACCGTCACCAGAACAGCCTAGCGTTGCTATTTCTGGATATTAATGGCTTCAAAGCCATTAATGATGCTCATGGTCACGCAGTGGGTGACCGCCTGCTCTGCACGGTAGCCAGCCGACTGGAAGGCTGCGTGCGCGAAACGGACACGGTAGCCCGCATGGGCGGTGATGAGTTCACGGTGCTATTAACCGACATTCAGTCATCAACTGCCGTGGCTGAAAAGGTGGAGCAAATTCTCACGGTCATCAACCAGCCGCTAGGCGCTGAGTTCGGCGAGGTACACATGCCCACCTGCAGTATCGGTGTGGCCTGTTATCCAGACGATGGGAGTGACGCCGATACTCTTCTAAGCCGTGCAGACAGCCATATGTATCAGATCAAAAGGCGCAGTCGTTAGTGTGCGACGCGCTCTTGCCACGCTGTTAAGTGGCGCTGTACGACACCTTGTAGCCCCAAAACATCCCCCGCGTCTAGCGCTGCGACCATCGCATAGCGCTCTCGGATACTCCGCTCACCCCACCAGCTTTTGGCCATCCTGGCCCTGCCCCACGCATGCCCTGCTCACGCAGCCAATTCACTTGATCGGCCAACGGCCGGTTGCCAGCAAGGGCTGTTTGGGGCGCGTTACCAGTCCGGCCCCTGGCAAGCAGAGGCCACCGGCTTTTTGATTAACTATGAAGACCAGGTCGTCAAGCAGCCGGATAACAGTCTAAAGAACCTCGGAGAAACCCGCTATCAAGGGATCGAAACGCGCTTGGCCTGGGCGCCGCACTCCCTGCCCTTCAGCCTCGAAGGCACCTGGACTTGGCTCGATACTGAGCAGCGCAGTGGGGAGCTGGCCGGCAACGTGGTTCCCAACGCACCGAATCACCTGCTCAACCTATTGGCTCGCTGGGAACAGGGTCGCTGGTTCGGCAATATCGGCGCCCGCTACGTGGATAAAAGCTTCGCCGATGCAGCCAACACCGCCCAAGAGACCGAGAACGGTAGCACCGGCCCACTGCCTGATTACTGGTTAGTCGATGCTGGAAGGCACCTTCTGGGCCGATTTGGAGCCCTCATCGTGAGGGCTGGAGTGCACCACATGGATTGCCAAGATAACCTCAATCAGTATTTTTACCAACGCCATGGGTGTGGCCGCGCCAAGCATCTATACCGTGTTTGGGGACAAAAAACGCTTGTTCCTGGAAGCAATGCGCCTTACCTAGGGTAGGACGCCCACACTGGCCGTAGCACTGTTTTGGCACGCTGGCCACCTAAAATGCCTGAAGAAACGTTAGCGAATGGCGGTAACGTGTGTATAAAGTATGTTATCAACATTGATGTCATCGAGCTGCCCCATGCCCAAACGGTTCCGAAGTTCTGAGCACGCTAGTCTACGAATTCCCCTACTCGCCGCAGTTGCAATCGCCATCACCCTTTTGGTAGGTATCGTGGTCGCTGCGCTAGGCATCAGTAGCTATCGTAGCACTCAGCAGTCGGTGACGGCGGCCACGGATGACACCATTGCACAAATTGCCTCCCTGCTTGAGGAGCATATCGGCCGCATCTTCGAGCCCGCTGACAACCAGTTGCGCCTGCTCGCCTACAGTGATTTCAGTAGTGCCCGTTCCTACCAGGCACAGCTGAACCTGCTCCCTTTGGCGAGAGAGGTGCTGGCCGGCAACCCCATGTTACAGGCGATCTACGCGGCGTACGGCAATGGCAGTTTTGTCTTGTTCCGTTCGCTGCATAGAGCAGAGGTCGCGAGTCACTTTTCTGCGCCCCCCACCGCCGACTTCATGATCCAAACCATTGAGCCGTTGCCCCTCAACCAAGTCCGCGGTCGTTACCACTTCTTTGGGCCCGAAGATGAGCTGATCGAAACGCGCGAACTTCCCGACTACGTTTTCAACGCGCTTGAAAGGCTTTGGTATCATGCCGCTCGCGAGACCTCCACAACGATCCTGACGGCTCCCTATTTGTTCTTCACGACGCAGGTGCCGGGCGTTACCATGGCTAGGCGCAGCGTCGACATCAACACGGTTGTCGGTCTCGATATTGAGTTCGAGCAACTCATCGAACACCTCAGCAGCCTTCGTGTCACTGAATCAGGTCAGATTGCCATCGTTGACAGCGAGGGTACCGTGGTAGCGCACCACGAGGCATTGCAAATGCTAATCCCGGAGGGGAGTGAGCGTTTTCGTCTGGCGGAGCTGAATGAGCTGGCGTCAGAACCCTTGAAAGAAGCCTACAGGCTCGACCTACGTAGCGACGGCCACCCCACCATCAGGTATGACGACAATGGGTGGTATCTGGTGCGTATCCCGCTGTCACCCATTGGGTCGCTGGAGCTCTCCGCCCTGCTGGCAATACCTCAAGATGAGCTTTTCCTCAACGCCGACCGCTTATTGGGAAAACAGGTGCTGGTAGCGCTACTGATTTTCGCCTTTGCGGTGCTGATTGCTCTCCTATTGGCTCGTCACCCAATCGTCTCGCTGCAACGCATCGCCCGCCATACCCGCGCCATTGAAGCCTTCGACTTTACCGAGCGTACCCTGGTACGCTCTCATATCAGCGAAATTGACCAGCTTGCCCATGCCACCACTCAGCTACAGCGCACCCTGGTCAACTTCCTCGCGACCAGTGTGGCGCTGAGCCGGGAGCGGGATGTCGACAGTGTGCTCGACAAGATATTGACTACCGTCACCGATGCCACCCGAGCCAACGGAGGTGCCATTTACCAGCTGACGCCTCAAGGGACACTGGCGCGCTCCTGCACGTATGGCAACGTCTCGACGGGTGGAGAAAGTCCTCCCATCAAGGTGAAGCCTGAAGACGGTGGTTTAATCGCCAGTGCGTTTGCCAACAGGCGTACCGAGATGGAGGAAGTGGAGGGCACACTGTGTGTAGCCACCCCCCTGCTTAACCGCGATGGACAGCCGCTTGGCGCCATGGTCGCCTGGCTGCCACTGCTTATTGATCAGCCTGCCACACGTGAAGACAACCGCGTTGGGTTCATTGAGGCCCTGTCATCGAGTGCCACCGTCGCCATCGAAAATAGCCAGGTCATTGCTGAACTGCGTTTACTCGAACGCGGGGTCCAGGCGACTCCCAATGGGCTGGTCATGGCCGACGCCAGGCAGCCTGACACGCCGCTTGTGTATGCCAACGATGCCTTCTACCAAATTACGGGCTACACGGCTGAGGAGACCTTAGGTCACAACTGCCGCTTTCTAAGGGGCCCCGATACTGACCTTCAATCGATTGAGCATATTCGCTGGGCACTCAAGGCGCACAAGCCCGCTGAAATGACCCTACTCAACTACCGCAAGGATGGCTCACCTTTCTGGAACCACCTCTCACTGAGCCCAGTCTTCGACGTCGAGGGGCACTGCACTCACTATATCGGTATCCAGCAAGATATCAGCCAACAGCGCTCCCAGGAGGCGCTTCTCGCCCATCAAACAACCCATGATCTGTTGACCGACTTACCTAACCGCAGCGAATTTAATGCGCGTCTGCAGGCAGCCTTTGAACAAGGCAGCAAAGCGTACGCAATGCTCGTGGTGATGCTGCTGGATTTGGATGGCTTCAGGGCCGTCAATGACGGCCTGGGTTACCACATCGGCAACCAGCTGTTGGTAGCGGTGAGCGAGCGATTGCGTCAGGTCGTGGAGAGCGACGCGACCCTCTCACGCCTGGGCGGGGACGAGTTCGCTTTGCTACTCACGGGCATTGACAGTCAACAAACCGGAATCGATATGGCGGAACGGATGCTGAACACCTTCGCCATTCCCTTCGTGATCGACAGCAAGCCGCTGCATATCAGCGCCAGCATCGGGATTGCCTGCAATGGCGAAAGCACACTATACGCTTATGAACTGATGCAGCGTGCCGACTTAGCCGTGGCCGCCGCCAAACAATCGGGGCGTAATACCTGGAACTGGTATCAAGGCGACCAGCAGCGACTTACCGAAGAGTCGGTTCTGCTGCGCCACGACCTCCATACGGCGCTGGAAGAAGGCCAGTTCGAGCTTTATTACCAGCCCATCGTCGAGGCTGTGAGCGGACATATCCATGGGCTAGAGGCGCTGATCCGCTGGCACCACCCTGAGCGGGGAATCATCTCGCCTGGCGTGTTCATTCCACTGGCCGAACAGACGGGGCAGATCATCCCCCTGGGGCGCTGGATCCTGCGGCGAGCCTGCCAGGACGCCGCCACCATGCGTGCCCAAAAGGGGCCGGTCGTGCCCGTTGCGGTGAACATCTCCTCGCTGCAGTTCCGACGCTATGGCTTCCTAGAGGACCTTCAGGAAGCACTAAACGATGCCAGCCTGCCGCCGGAATGGCTGGAGTTGGAAGTCACCGAGAGCGTGCTCCTCCACGGGGTCGAGCCCGTCATCGAGCTCATCAAGGCGTTTAAGGAGATGGGGGTACAGACCGCTCTGGACGACTTTGGCACCGGCTTCTCCAGCCTTAGCTACCTGCGCGACCTCCCTATCCATAAGGTGAAACTGGATCGGGCCTTTATCCAGGACATCATCACCAACCGCAACAATGCCGCCATTGTGCAGGGCATTATCACCATGGCCCACCACCTAGGCCTTACCGTCGTCGCCGAGGGCATCGAGGAGTGGGAACAGCAACAAGACTTAGTACGCCGACACTGCGACCTACTGCAAGGTTTCTATTTTGCAAAGCCTATGCCATTAGCAGCAGTCATGGCCCTGCCCGGCCTGCTACCTACTTCGGTCACCCTCTAGGCAGGGCTAGGCGGAGTCGCGCGATTTCGAATCAATAGAGTCAGAGTCCGCCCCTTGGTCTCGAATTTTGAAAGTTCATCAAGGAGAATGCCGATCCAATCTGGCTTCACCAGAATGAGATGTGGGAACTGATACCTGAGAAAGAGTCGTTTTTCGAGCCGGATTCGGCCACTGAATTAGAAACAACGGAAGAGGCTGTCACCCTCAAGGCGCGTTTTCAGATTGAGTTTTTGTTTCGCGATGCCAAGCAGTTTCTGGGCCTCAACGACTGTCAGGCACGCAAGGAAAAGGCCTTGCACTTCCATTTCAACGCGTCCATGACCGCGCTGAACTTGCTCAAGCTTGAGGATCGACAGCATCAATCCGGCGATAGACGGCGGGTGATTTCTATCGCTCGCTGGAGAACCCGCAACGCCAACGCGCACCTGCTGGAACGCTTTTCTTCTTACTTAGGTCTGGACTTCAATGGCATAAAATCCCGGCCCAACTTTGAGGAGATGTGCCACTACGGCGCTATTGCATCATGAAACTGTCCGAACCATTGGGAACTTAGAGCGCCGAAAAATAAAATACTGCAAAAAAAGAATGATTTTATAGTGTTGGCGTTGTAGCCCCTGGTTCACAGCGCATTGATCGCAGCACTTAATTCCGGAAAGTTGCGCAGTGTTATCATTGATGCCACCGGCCCGGAACCACTACCCGAAAAACACCCCTTTTGGAGCGACCCGCACATTATTCTGACGCCACACATTGCATGCATTACGCGGATAGAAGCATGTATCCCTGTCGTGTGTGAAAATATCCAACGGCATCGTCGCGGCGATACGTTGGACTACGTGGTCAATCCGGCTCTTGGATATTGAGCCTGCGCCCTGCCATGATGGAACGCATCAAGGCGACACTGCCCTACAGGGACAATTCAATCCCGGCAAGCAGCTGTGAGCAGAAAAGAAAATACCCGCGCCCTCCCCTTATGGAAATGCGCGGGCAAGTTGTTACGCCCCTGCTTGTGAGATGAAGCGCGTATCAAGATACGCATTAATCGCCTCGCTGCCGCCTTCAGTACCGTAACCCGAGTCTTTCACACCACCAAAGGGTGTTTCAGGCAGGCCGAAGCCTATGTGGTTAATCGTCAACATACCGCTTTCGATATCACGCCCCAGTGCCATCGCCGTTGCGTTCGAGCGTGTATAGGCGTAGGCGGCAAGCCCATAGGGCAATCGGTTAGCTTCCATAACTGCCTGCTCATAGGTCGAGAAAGGTACCAACAGTGCCAGAGGCCCAAAGGGCTCTTCGCTCATTGCGTTGGCATCCATTGGAACCTCTGACAGAACAGTGGGCTCGAAGAAGAAACCTTTACCTTCAAGGCGCTTGCCACCGAGACGAACCTTCGCGCCTTTCTCTATTGCGTCGTTTACAAAACGTTCGAGCGACTCAAGCCCTCGCTGGTGGGCCATCGGCCCCATAGTGGTATTTTCATTGAGGCCATTGCCAACGTTGATTTCGCTAGCAGCGGCAACGAACTTATCAATAAATCTCTCGTAGATGCTTTCCTGGATGAGAAAGCGTGTCGGCGCGATGCATACCTGCCCAGCGTTGCGGAACTTGGCGACAGCAAGCTGCTGAGCGGCAACATCGAGATCGGCATCTTCAAAGACGATAACCGGTGCGTGACCGCCGAGCTCCATCGTTGCCTTTTTCATATGCTGACCGGCTAACGCCGCAAGATGCTTGCCGACGGCGGTTGAGCCAGTGAACGAGATTTTACGAATGGAGGGATGCGCAATCAGATACTCCGAAATCTCAGAGGGTACGCCAAAGACGAGGTTGACGACGCCTGCCGGCACCCCAGCGTCAGCATAGGCACGGATCAGCTCGGCAGGGGCCGCAGGCGTATCTTCCGGTGCCTTGACGATAATGGAGCAGCCTGCCGCCAGCGCAGCAGATAGCTTACGAACGACTTGGTTGATCGGGAAATTCCAAGGTGTAAAAGCCGCAACCGGGCCAACGGGTATTTTGACGGCCAACTGCTGGACATTCGCCTGACGCGAAGGAATCACTTGCCCATAGGTGCGTCGCGCTTCCTCAGCGAACCAGTCGATGGTATCGGCGGCCCCCAGGGTCTCAAGGCGCGCCTGCGCCAGCGGCTTGCCCTGCTCGGTGGTCATGATCATGGCAATCCGGTCAGCACGCTCGCGTAACAGTTCCGCGGCTCGGCGCATCACTTTGCTACGTTCAAATGGAGAGGTTGCCTTCCAGGTATTAAAGCCATGCTCTGCTGCGCTGATCGCCAAATCGAGATCATCCTTCTCAGCATGAGCGATATGGCCAATGGTCTCTTCTGTCGCCGGGTTAATCACTGGTATCGTCTTGCCGGCTATCGCACTACACCACTCGCCATTGATAAAAAGCTGTACGTCTGGGTACATAATTACCTCTAATGTGATCGTAGTTAGTGCCGGTAGTGGTACAAGCAAACAGTCCTGAAAGATACTTTACCTGTACCAAGAAATGACGCTATTTTCGCCTGAATCCAACCAGAAAGCTGTCGCCTAGTGCTGGCTCAGGGGATATAGCGCCCCCTCAAGCCTCCACCTCTTTGGGGTCGGTAAAATCCTGATAGATGCCATGAGTGCTTATCAAGCCTGCCTCAGGGGTACCAAAGGTTTCACCCGCCTCACATTCTTTGCTGCTTGGTCATAGGCTTTATGGCGAACATCCCATAACTCAACAGCGTGTTGGATATTCAGCCAGAACTCCGGTGTATTCCCCAAAGCCGCTGCGAGCTTGATCGCCATAGGAGCAGTCAACACCCCTTTGTCATGCGCTATCCGACTAAGCGTATTTCTGTGCACACCCATTGCTTCAGCGAGTTCGTTGATTTCAATATTCATCGGATCCAGGAACTCGGTCACCAACATCTGACCAACCGTCACAGGACGACGTTTTGTATTCCTCATTTTCTCAACCTCCTCTAGCCCCTATACGCGTGAGGATCTAGATATGTATCCAGGGCAGTACCGTCACTCCAACGAAAAATCAGCCGGTACTGCTTGTTAATCCGGATTGAGCACCATCCAGATAAATTGCCCTGAAGATGTTCAAACCGATTACCTGGGGGCAGTCTCAAATCCGATTGATCAGTTGCCACATCTAGTATTTGAAGCTTCCTGAACAAAGCCCCTTCGATGTTATTGGGTATCTTTTTGTGGCTCTGATCATCTTCGTAAAAGGCTTCGAGCCACTCATCTCTGAATTCAACAGCCATAGTGCCCCACTTATTATATGCACAACACAATTGTGCATCAACCTATAGTTGCCATCAAGAAACGTTCTGGGGGAGGCGGAAATCATGATGCCTGAGTAGCAGCCGGCAACATCCTGGTCGCTACCCAGATATATGCGCGGGACGCGATCATTTTCCTGAAGATACGACCATCGCCTCACCTAGTGCCTGCATAAAACGGCTGCCCGCTTCAAGCTGGTCGATATCGATATACTCATCGGGCTGGTGGGCCTGGCTGATGCTGCCGGGGCCGCAGATCACCGTGGCCAGCCCTTCGCGCTGGAACTGGCCAGCCTCAGTGGCGTAGGCCACGGCACCGCCTATTGCCTGCTCACCGAGCAACGCTTGGCATAGCGTCAACGCTTCGGCATTGTCGCGGTCGGCCAGCGCGGGGACAGTGGCATTCAGCGTTTCGGTGACAATGCTGGTTTGCGGGGCGCGCTGGTGCATCTTGGCTTCGAGTTGGCTGGCGTAGTCGGTAACACGGCCTAACAGCTCGTCGACGCTGTCCTGAGGCAAGTGCCGGATCTCCCAATCGAAACTGCACTCTCGGGCCATAATATTGGTCGCCGTCCCGCCAGCAATCTTGCCAACGTGAAGACTGGAGTGCACCACGTTGAAGGCCTCATCCACACGTCCCTCCGCCTTCAGCTCGCTCATAACGTCTTCGATCTTGGTGACTAGGCGTGCAGCCACATGGATCGCCGAAACCCCCTGATTGACCTGGCTAGAGTGAGCGGCTTGGCCGGTCACGGTGGTGCGCAGGTTGGTGGCGCCTTTTTGTGCCACCACTGGTGCCATCGAGGTGGGCTCACCGACAATCACCGCTGCCGGGCGCGGATGGTCGGCCATCAAACGCTCGATCATCCGCGGCGCGCCCACACAGCCTATCTCCTCGTCGTAGGAGAGCGCTAAATATATAGGCTTTGGCAGGTTCAGCTGAGCCCAGCGCGGTACCTCAGCCAAGGCGCAGGCGATAAAGCCCTTCATATCGCAGGTACCGCGGCCGTAGAGGCGGCCATCGCCCTTATCAATCAGCTTGAACGGATCACTGGACCAGGGCTGGCCGTCCACCGGCACCACATCGGTGTGTCCCGACAGCACCACGCCGCCTTCGACAGCGGGGCCGATGCGCGCCAGCAGGTTGGCCTTGCTGCCATCATCGCTATCGATGCGCCAGTGCTGTACACCGTGTTCATCTAAGTAGGCCTCAACCCACTCGATAAGCGCTAAGTTGGAATCGCGGGACACCGTGGGAAAGCCCACGAGTCGATCAAGCATGCTGGAAGCGTTGGGCGTTGTCAGGGGCATCGTGGATCCTCACTTGAGTCATTGGAGGGACGGCCGCACTCGGCCACAGCGGCTACCTTAGCCATATAATCTTCGGCGGCCTCCATATGGTCATACATTAGCTGCGCGGCGCGCTCGGCGTCGCGGGCGCGAAAGGCTTCAATTAGATCAAGATGATAATCGTGGCCGTAATAGTTCAAATCAATGCCGGTCAAGGCGGGGTCGTACTGCTGGGCCACCACTACCTTGAGCAGCAGGCCGTTCAGAAACTCGATCAGAAAGCGCAGTAACGGGTTGGGCGAAGCCGCGGCGAGCAGATTATGGAAGTTGATTTCATCTTCCCTCTCCGAGACACCGCGCCCGTCGCGCCGATAGCTGCAGCAGCGCCCGGCGGTGGCTGTCAACTGGGCCAACTCTTCCTCGCTGAGTAACGGTGTTACCTGGCGCGCCAGTGCCGGTTCCAGCAGCTTGCGAAGTGCGTAGATGTCAGGAATCGACAGATCACGACTAAAGCAGAAATTCCATAGCATCTCGTTGGCCGTGTCGGCACTGACTTCGGTGACACCGGCCCCTCCTCCGGGGCCGCTTTTTACCCGTACCAAACCCTGAGTTTCGAGCGACTTCAACGCCTCACGAAGTGTCCACTTACTGGTTGAAAAACGCTCAGTAAGGGCGGACTCGTTCTCCAATCTGGCCCCGAGCGGCAGCTCACCGGACAGAATCCGTTGCCGCAGCCCCTCGGCGATCTGATCTGAACGCTTCTGGCTCATGCAGGCCCCCAACCAATCATCACCGCAAACGCCAGAAACCCCCAACTGAGCAGAAATATCTTGACCAGCAGAGGGAAGAAGAAGCGCACCCAGCGGTCATAAGGTACCCGAGCGATCGCCAGCATTGCCAAGGTGCCACCGGAAGTGGGAACTATCAAATTAGTCAGACCATCACCAACTTGGAATGCCAGAATCGCAGTCTGGCGGGTCATGCCGATCAGATCTGACAGCGGAATCATGATGGGCATAGTCGCCATAGCCTGCCCGCTACCCGAGGGGATAAAGACGTTGATGACCGAATGGACCAATGTCATCGCCAGCGTTGACACCAAAACCGGCAGCCCAGCTAGCGGTTCGGCCAGACCATGGACGATGGTGTCGCCGATGCTTCCTTGCTCAAGCAGTACCTGGAGGGCGCGTGCCAATCCAACCAGCAAAGCGCCGGTACAAACTGAAGCGGCGCCCTCAAAGAAGTAACGATTGATATCGGTGGGTGAGAGTTTAGCCATCGCGCCGATAGCGAGCGTCATGGCGATGAAAACACCGGAGATCTCGTTGATGTACCAGCCATGGGCGAAAACGCCGTAGAGCATAATGCCAAGGCCAACGACAAAGGTGCCGATGACTCTTAGATCTGAAGCCGATAGTCGATACTCGCTGATTGGCTTGTCAAGCGACACCTTTTGTTCGTCACTTTCAAGCAACGACGCACTCGAATCCTCACGCAGACGCTGCATGTAGCGACTGGTGTGATGGGCCAGAAGCGCCAGAGCGCATAGGCATAGCACGCTTCTCAGACCGGCACCCGAGAACATTGGCAACTGTGCGATTTGGTCGGATACGCCGACGGTATAAACGTTGATCGGTGAAGTCGCGAAGCCAATCCCAACGCCACCGAGGGCGATCGCCGTGCCCACCAGCCGGTCTCCGCCCATGGCAAGCCCCAACAGAACGGCGAGCGGAATCAACGCAATGTTGTTCTCATAGCCGACCGCAACACCCAAGACGCCGAAGACGAAAGTCATCAACCAGATCAAGATGGAAGGACGCTCGTGCCCCAGCCGCTTTACCAGGGTGCCTACCAGATTCTCCAGTGCTCCGGTGGCTTCCATCACGCGGAACAAGCCACCACCAATGAAAACGATGACGATGATGCTGGCGGCACCAATCATGCCAAGCGGAATGGAATGAAAGATCGAAAGTATGGATGGGGCCGACTGATCAATAAGATGGAATGTCCCAGGAATCACCGCGCTGCGACCATTGATATCATGGCGATCATAGCTACCGGCGGGGATGATCAGCGTTAATACCCAGACCACGCAAATCAGGCAGAAGATGAGAATGGCGGGATGGGGAATACGTTGATACCAAGGCTTACGAGCAGTCGTTACCGAGCTATGTGCTTTCATGAGCACCTCCTTTTTTGCGGTTGCTGTTGTTGTGCTGGGCGCTCAGAGCCATGTAAGGGATCGCTGTCATCCCCACGGCATTTTTAACTATTATAATAAATACTAAATTATGCGAAGTGGTGGATTCCTGTCAAATCCTCTTAATGTCTTTCACGGCGACCAGCCGATAGCCGATGTCGACCATCAGCCGCTCACTAACGCCCTTATCGACGATTGGCGCGACCCAGCCTGGAGGCGGCAACTTGCACATGGGCCTCTGCCCCGGCACCGCGGGGTAGCCACTGCTCAAACAGCGTATAGCTGCCATCCGTTGCCGCGTTATCAGCCAACACGCTCCATACCCCCCCCATTCCACCAGTAGGCGGGGGCCTGATGTACGCTAGAAGCAAACGGTTGTACGGCCGCTTCGGGCAGCGCCTCGGTGGTCATATTGCTGGGGCTGGGGGGATCGGCGGCGGGAAGCCCCAGGATAGGGATCTGTCCATAATCCCGCGAGAGTTGCTCCACCAGCCTGCGGGGCGGTAGCGCATTGACCTTCGCAGGCAGGGAGAAGCCCATCACAAATAACTCAAAACCGGCAGGCAGGTAGAAGTTCAGCAACTGAGTGCCCGGCGCATCAACCACAAACGAGTGCTGGGCGAAGCGCGGAATACCCACAAAGCTGCCGGGGCCCGCCGAAATCTGCTGGCCACCCGCTTGGTAGGTGCAGTGCCCGCTGATGATGTACATACCCTCATCGGCCGGATGCGCATGGGTACAAGGGCCGCCGCCCTGATCGGTAACCAACTGATCAAGAAGGCAAAAATCACCACCGGTCTGCACGCCGTATGTACTGGTGACTCGCACGATTATTCAGCGCGCTTCTTACGTCGTGCCTCAATCACGTAGCGGTACACACGTAGTATCGCCATGGTAAATTGCTCAATGCTCTGCTCCAAAGCGTAGCCTGAGGCCTGACCGCTCATCCGCGCTTTAAGCGCGTCATCGTTGAGCAGGGTATCGATACGTTGACACCAGGATTGAAGGTCAGGCGCTGTTTTGTAGCCATTAACACCGTGCTGGACGATATCCTCAATGCCGCTTGAGCGAATCACCACCACAGGCAGCCCCGCCGCCATGGCTTCTAGCACTACCATGCCCTGCGTTTCCGAGCGCGATGCGAAGACAAAAAGCTCGGCCAGATGACAGTAGCAAGCCACTTCGTCGGGTGGGACTGCGCCAACCAGCGTGACGTGCTTGCTAAGGCCTAACGCTTCGATACGCGTCTGCAATCGCTCACGGTCATGCCCCTCGCCAAGGAGTAGCAAGTGAAAATCGTGCTCACTGCTATCGCGTAAAAGCGCTAAACCATCGAGCATAAAATCGATGTTTTTTTCTTTACTTAGGCGTGAAATCGACACCAGCACGCGTTTGCCTTCCAGCCGGTAGCGTTGGCGTAGCGTATTGAGAACAGCGCTGTCAGCGCTGGCAAAACGTGCGTATTCAATACCCGTCGGCTGAACAAAGATCGGTTGTTTGACCCCAATAATACGCAGGTACTCTTCGGCGGAGCTTGTGGGCACAATCACCGCATCGCAGCCGTTGGCAAAGCGCTTGACCAGTGTGTGGGAAATCAAATTGCGAAACAACGGCCCTGGCAGCGGCACATAATGAGCATAGTGCTCCAAGCGCGTGTGATAGGTGTAAACCACGGGCACCCTCAATAAACGGCCCAACAGCTGACCGGTGCGGCCCATCCAGAAAGGATGGTGAACATGAATCACCTGCGGAGCAAAGGCGCGTACACGCTTAACCAAACGCCAAGAGAAAATGTTAGCCAAGCGAAACTCTTTATGGCGAACGATTGGCAAAAGCGGGGCCAGTCGCAGCACATCGACTTCCTCGTCGGATTGCTGGGGGTAGCGCGGGGCGACGATCAGCACACTGTTTTTAAGCTCGGTGAGGCCACGTTTTAAGCGCTCGATGGAGATCGGCACGCCGCCAATAAAGGGCAAGTAATTGTTGGTGAACATGGCCACCCGAAGAGGCGTGCCAGTGCCAGCGTCCGGGTCAATATCGAAATTGGGGTAATAATCCTGTTCGGTAAAAATGCGGTTGTAGAGCCAGAGCGCGATAGCAATGAACGTAGAAACGATCAAGATAAAATTCAGGTAGCCGACATAAAACAGTGAGTAGATGAAAAACCAAAAACTCTCCAATGTACGCCAGAACGGGTGTTGGCCGATATCCAAGCGCTGTTCGCTGATCTGAACAGTCTCACCGTCGACGCTGACCGAGACAAAATGATGATAGCTCTCGTCATCATTGAGCACTAGCCCACCGGCGCCGCCGGTGACGATGTAGTCCGTGTTGCCGTGCTGTTGGTGATCAAACAATGGCACCCGGGAGGAGAATACCGCATCCACCCCAGCCTGCTCGATCAGACGAGTGAACGCTTGGCGTGCGGTGTCCTCAAGGTGGTAGTCATCGTCATCTTCCAGACCGAAAAGCCCTGAGCGATCCACCGGGTAGAGCGGATGGGCGCTGAATAGAAACTGATTCGATTCACGCGCTGTGGCGAGCACTTCCTTAAGCCAGCGCGTTTGCCAGCCGAAATCGGTGGTGCCGGTGCTGTCGAGAAAGGTGAAGCGGCTTTTTCCTGCGGCAAAACTAAAGTGATAGGGGCCGAAGTGGTCATAAAAACGAAAGCCACCGAGTCGGCTCTCCTCGTGGGGGCCGAAGGTCAACAGGTACGGCATTTCCAAGTAACTTAGGGTGCCAAACAGCGCACGGTATTTGTCTTCGCCGCCGCTGGCGACAGCATTACCTGCCGAAATGACAAAGTCATAGCCCTCGCGATTGAGGCGAGGGATAATTTTGCGCTCAAAAATACCCACCGAGTTGTTAATGTTGCCCAGCACGGCAAAACGATACGCCTCACGCTCAGCCAGCATCGTCTCAATGGCGTTGACCTGGATGGCGTGGTCGCTGGCAAAATCTTGTTCAAAAAAATTAAGGTAAGCCTTGTAACCCAGCAGTGCGGCAATGAGGGCAAGATTGAGATAAAAAAACCACGATATGAGTCGCTGGCGGGGCACTCGGCGTGTCTCCTAGACATACGGTTAGCAATAAGGGCGATAAGCTGCCACAAACAGATACGCACGTCGACACCACTATTTTTATTCGCCACGTACGTAATCGACATTTAGCGTAACCAGGAGACAAGACAGATGGCGCGTTCCATTACAATAGTGCTAAGTGTGTTAACGGTTCTGCTAGCACTCGGTGGGCTATGGCAATGGCTGACGGTCAATGACACGGTGACAGTGGAGAGTGTTCGTGCGTGGGTTGCCGCATTCCCTCAGTGGCGAGATTCGTCGTGGGCGTTCGTGCTGGTAACGGCCGTCTATGTGGCCGCACTTTTGGTGATGTTTCCGCTGAGCATTCTGGTGGCGGTCACCGGTTTGCTTTTCGGCCCGGTGTGGGGGTTTGTGTATGCAACGCTTGGGACACTGGCGTCATCGGGAGTGTCGTATGCTGTAGGGCATTACCTCGGGCGCGAGGCGTTGATGAACTATGGCGGCAAACACATGAAAGGGCTTTCGCACTACCTATCCCGACGTGGCATCCGTGCAATGACACTGATTAACCTGCTTCCATTGGCACCTTTTACTCTGACTAATATGATGGCTGGTGCCTTTCACATCAAGTTTCGCGATTACATGATCGGCTCAACCTTGGGCATTTTGCCAGGGCTAGTCGCAGTCACGCTATTGGGCAGCCAGCTTGGCGATCTTGTCACCGCCAGTAACACCCGTGATGTCATGCTGTCGCTGGCCGGTCTAGGGCTCGGTATCTTGCTATTATTTGTGCTGCGTCACTACTCGCGGCGCAAATCGCGTACGCGCTAGCGATTTGCTTTTACTCAGCCGACAATAAACTAGCTGCCGCTAGCGACTGCAAACTGATCACGTCGATCTTAAGCCTGGGCGGCACGCCCACGCTCGACAAACAGGCATGGAGTTAGTGGCAGATAGCGCTATCATCCTCGATAACGCTTAGGGTTTCCGACACACCCTCTTCGTGTGTTAACTACCGTTATTAAATACCGTTCTTGAAACAGACTCGAGCCCATCACGAAACAGATGGTCACTGCATTAAGAAGCTTAAGAGCAGGGTCTATTGCTCGAATGACTTATCGACAACGCTCCAACATAGAAGCGCCTTTGGGCACCTATCTACTATGGAGCATATTATTGTGTAAAACCGACTCTAACTGGGTGCCTCGCTAACAAGCTATAGCGCATCACTCATGCCCATAAAGATTGGCATCCTGATGGCGAGATCAATGTGCGGATCGGTGCCGTGTGAAACGTCACAGCGCTTATGCAGGCCGAGAAGGCACCAATAATGTTCATGGGCATGCCGCGGATGACCGAGTGCTCTGTACGGTGGCACGACAGCTGGAAGGCTGATAAGCCACAGTTCACTTAAGCAGCCTGTACTAGGCTGGCTTTAGTGGAAAATTGATCAGATATGCGAACTAATATGACAAAAGCGTAGCTATTGAGCCTAACCCCCGCTAACGCCCATAGCGGCTGGGACGAGCAGTGCACCGTTAACGAGATAATATCCGCTCGACCATAGTAGCCAACCACGTCCAGGGCCTGTTGACGTAGTGCGGCAAAACAAATATCACTCATGGTATGGGTAGATCAGAGCGCCCTGGCAAGGGCGCTCGCTAATACGGAGTTTTGTGCAATAAGAGCCAAAAACTAAGCTTCATCACGTAAACGGCATTTAGGCCGGAAGGATGTTCTGGTTGATACGGAAGAGGTTGGTCGAAGGGAAAGACGATGAGACCGCACAGCACATCCGGGCCTACTTGCCCCACTAGCTTGCCTTTATCGTCGATATGTCTGGCCTTGCCTAAAGCCCGTTCGCGACCATCCCATAACATCTTAAACACCTGTTAACAAAGGTCGCTCTTCAGGTATTTTCATCCACTTGCTTCCCCCAGCTTGGCGTAATCGGAAGATAACTCCTACGTTGTTTTAAAGACAGATCGTAAAAATAAAGAGAGACGTAACGATGGATGCACTTGCGCGAAAGCTGGGCCTCAAGACGGATCCCACCATATTTTTCACCTCTGCCGGGATTATGATCCTTTTTTTAGTGGCACTGTTGATTGCGCCGGGCCCAATAGGCGAAGCCTTCGGCGCGGGGCGGCAATGGATCGTGACTAACCTTGGCTGGTTTTTTATTTTCGGGGTCACCAGCTGGGTGGCGTTCCTGCTGTGGGTGGCGATCAGCCGGTTCGGGGCGATTCGCCTGGGCGGCAATGATGCCAAACCGGCCTACACCAACGCTTCCTGGTTTGCCATGCTGTTTGCTGGCGGTATCGGCACGGTATTGATGTTCTGGGGCGTGGCCGAGCCGATTTCCCACTTCGCAGCTCCCCCGCGGCCGGATGTGGAGCCCTTCACTGTCGCCGCCGCCGACGATGCCATGAGCTTTTCGATTTATCACCTGGGGCTGCATACCTGGGCGATTTTCGCCATGCCGGGGCTGGCGTTTGCTTACTTTATCTATCGCTACAACCTGCCGATGCGTTTCAGCTCGGTTTTCTTTCCGCTATTAGGCGAGCGCATTTACGGCCCTATCGGCAAAGCTTTAGATATCTTCGCCATTCTCGGCACCCTGTTTGGCGTGGCGGTTTCCATCGGCCTGGGCACCCAGCAGATTAATGCCGGGCTAACGGAATTGTTTGGTGTTCCGGATGCGGTGATAACGAAAGTGCTGATCATCGCCGTTCTGACCACCGTCGCCGTGGGGTCTATCGTGGCGGGGCTGGATTCAGGCGTTAAGCGGCTCTCGAACATCAATATCGGCATGGCCGTTGGCCTGCTGTTATTTGTACTGTTTACCGGTTCGACCGTTTTCCTTTTACGTGCGGTTGTTGAAACCTTTGGCCTCTACATCACCAACCTGCTGCCCATGGCGTTCTGGAATGACACCCTGGCACGCTACTCAAGCGAAGGCGGCGCCTGGGGGTGGCAAGGCAGTTGGACGGTGTTCTATTGGGCCTGGACAGTCACCTGGTCGCCGTTCATCGGCATCTTTGTCGCACGGATTTCCCGCGGGCGGACTATTCGCGAATTCGTTTTGGGTGTGCTGTTCGCCCCCTCCATCTTTACGCTGATCTGGTTTGCGATCTTCGGCTGGTCGGCGATGGAAATTGACGGGATTGGGCCAGAGGCCCGGGCAGCCATGGGCGATCAAGCAGGTGTTTTGTCCGCTGCCGTCGCTGAAAGCATTCCGCTTGCCATGTTCGCGTTTTTTGACAACTTCCCCGCGGCTACCTTGATTCAGGGCTTAGCGGTGGTAATCGTCGCCATCTTCTTTGCCACCTCTTCAGACTCCGCCTCGCTGGTCGTCGATATGCTGTGTACCGGCAGCTCAGACCCTGGCCCCTGGCACCAACGGGTATTCTGGGGCGTATCCGAGGGCATGCTGGCCGCCATGCTAATCGTGCTGGCGGGCGATGCCGGGCTTACTGCCCTGCAGGAGGTAATCACCGTGGTCGGCCTGCCGATGTTTATTCTGGTGTTTATCATGATGTTCGCACTGTACCGCGGCCTCTCCCATGAGGAGCTCAGCGAAGTGCGAGTAGGCAGCCGACCCAAGCAGGAAGAGCTGAAGCCGGAAGATTAGGTGGCATAACACAAGGGCCTGCAAAGAAATGCAGGCCCTTGTTTTCAATAAGCGTTAGCTTGAATCTTTGGTTGCCAGCTTCCTAGGACACTACTCAGTCGTGAATGCGTCTCGCTTCTAAGTGGTTATGGAAAAATTATCGAGCGATCAGTTCCGAAGCATCGCAATCGTTTTTAACCTCTTTACAAAGTTTATTAAACGAGAAATTGATGCTGTTCAATCAGTTGCTTGAACACAGGGAAGCTCACGATCGCTGAGAAGGTTAGGGCATCTTTCACAAGGCTTGTCCTAAAGACTGCTGGAAGTTCGGTCTGTCATTGATAATCTGCAATACCAATAAAGAACCGACACAGAAGCGTGGACATATAGCCTCGATGTTTGCAAAACCTGAGGCGATCCATAGCTCTTATTGCATACAAAAAATACTAAAGTCTAATTATTTAGCGCTAAAATTGTGGTCTACATTACAAGTTGTATGCAACTTTGGGCGCAAAATCGATGGACGCTATCCCCACAAACACTTCAAGAGTGGTTCAGACCGCCACGGCTAGAGTCCACGATGTGATCAAGCAGCGGATTCTAAATGGCCATTACCAGGCGAACGAATACCTTCGTGAAACAAGCGTAGCCTGCGAGCTTAACGTCAGTCGCACTCCCGTGCGCGAGGCACTGCGGGAACTAGTGTCGGAAGGTTGGCTCGAAGCCATTCCCCATCGTGGCTCACGCGTGGTGGCTTGGACAACGAAAGATGCTCGCGAAGTATTCGAATTACGTTTGGTGCTAGAGCCCTTAGCGGTTCGCTTAGCCTCCACACAGATAAGCAAGTCATGCTTTAAGTCTTTAGAAACCCTAGCGACTCAAATGGAATCGCTCACCGAACAGGTCGACACAAACGCCGAAGCACGCAACGGCATTGCGTCACTTAATCACGAATTTCACCGAACGCTGATTCTCGCTAGCAACAACCAACGTTTAGCAAACTTGCTCGAAAATGTCGTTCGCACATCGGTCATTCATCGTAACTTCGGCAACTATGACCTTGCCAACCTTCGCCGAAGCATGCGTCACCATCGCGAGATTCTGGAGGCCATCGCTGCTGGCAGTCCCGAATGGGCTGAGAATGTAATGCGCGCCCACTTGCTGGCTGCGCAGGCATTGCACGTCCCGCACACCAATACCCCCTCCGGTTAGAGAGGCATTGGTTGATTATAAAGAGGCCTAAGAACAACAATGAGACAACAAAATACGCCCTCCCCGCTCCCCCTTGAGAACATTAAAGTTCTTGAGCTAGGACAACTCATCGCAGGGCCCTATTGCGGCCAAGTGCTTGCAGATTTTGGTGCTGAGGTAGTGAAAGTCGAGCCTCCCGGCAAGGGGGATGCTATGCGGCAGTGGGGAGAAGCCGATCAGGAGAGTGGCGACCCATTGTGGTGGAACGTGATTGGCCGCAACAAACAATCGCTGACCCTCGATCTTCGTCAGCAGCGCGGGCAAGACGTGTTGCGTCAATTAGCGGCGCATGCTGATGTCATCATCGAAAACTTTCGCCCCGGCACCATGGAGCGCTGGGGACTAAGCTACGACGAACTCTCCCGCCACAACCCAAAGCTGGTCATGGTGCGGGTCACTGGCTTTGGCCAAGATGGCCCTTATGCAACCAGGGCTGGGTTCGCTTCAGTATGCGAAGCCATGGGAGGGCTACGCTATTTAAGCGGCTATCCTGATCGCCCCCCGGTGCGGGTCGGCATCTCAATCGGCGACACACTGGCTGGCTTGCACGCCGCACTAGGCACGATGATGGCCCTTCATCAGCGTGAGCGAAGCGGAAAAGGGCAAGTGGTCGATAGCTCGATATTTGAGTCTGTACTGGCAATGATGGAGAGCTTAATTCCTGAGTATGCTCGCGCTGGAAAAGTCCGCGAGCGCAGCGGCAGCTTCTTACCCAAAATTGCCCCCTCAAATGCTTACCCAGCCCGTGACGGGCGCGACGTTATTATCGGCGCCAATCAGGACACCGTCTTCCGCCGCCTCTGTGAGGCCATGGGGCAACCTCGACTAGCCGACCATCCTGACTACGCGACCCATCGCGCACGCGGGGAGAACCAGCAGGCTATCGACGACCTTGTTGCGGCCTGGACCCAGCAGCACGACGCTTCTCACATCGTGGATATCCTCGCCGAGGCGGGAGTGCCAGCAGGGTTAGTCTACCGAGCCCCCGATATGCTGGACGATCCACACTTCCAGGCGCGTGAATCGATCGTAGAGGTACCTGATCGCCATGGCCGCCCATTGCCGATGCAAAATGTTTTCCCACGGCTCTCCAGCACCCCAGGCAGTGTACGTAGCGTCGGCCCTGCCCTGGGCGAGCACACCCATACAGTACTCGCCGACTGGCTGGCGCTCTCAGCCGATACTCTCGACGCTCTTCGCGCCGACAACGTGATCTGAGGGGGAGAGCATCATGGATCCCATTATCGTTCTTGCCATTTTAGTCGGGCTGATTGTCATCGGTTTCCCTATTTTCCTAGCCCTGGGCTTATCCGGGTTGGCCGGCCTCTATATGGCGCGCGGCTCATTGGCGTTTTTTTTCGCTCCCACATCACTGTTTGGTCAGCTTAATGCCTTCGAGCTGATTGCCCTGCCCCTCTTTATTCTGATGGGTAATTTCCTGGGAGCGACCCCGGTGGGGTCGAGTCTTTTCACTGCCGCCGTGCGCTGGCTCAACTGGCTGCGGGGGAGTCTGGCAATCTCTTCGGTGGGGGCTTCGGCCATGTTCGGCGCCGTATCGGGGGTTAGTCTAGCGGGCGTTGCAGCAGTGGGGTCGATTGCCGTACCGCAGATGCTCCAGCGCGGTTATAGCCGATCGTTGGCCGCCGGTGCTGTTGTTAGTGCTGGTGCCCTGGCCATGCTGATCCCTCCCAGTGTGCCCTTTATTATCTATGGCGCCGTCTCTAGCGTCTCTGTGGCGGATCTATTTATCGGCGGCATCGTGCCCGGCATTGTGCTCGCGTTGGCATTATCACTGTTCATCTACATTCGAGTGTGGCTGAACCCTGAAGAGGCGCCCGCCAGTAAAGAGCGCTTTACCTGGAAAGAGCGCTGGGCGAGCCTGGCCAACATCTGGCACGCTGCGCTGTTGGTGGTGGCCGTGCTGGGCTCGATCTACTCGGGCCTCGCCACGCCCAGCGAAGCCGCTGGCATCGGCGCGGGCGGTGCTTTTTTGATCGCCACCCTGATATTTCGCAGCCTCAGTTGGCGCAAGTTCCTGGAGATACTGGCGACGACTGCGCGCGTCAGTGGCGCCATCCTACTGATTATCGGCTGCGCCAAGATCTTCGGCGACTATCTCAACATGGTGCGCGTACCACAGCTGCTCACCGAGGCACTCACCGCCACCGGCCTGCCCGCCTGGGCGATTCTGGTGGCGGTCATGCTGCTGTTGATTCTGCTGGGCATGATCGTCGATGCCGTGTCGCTGATCGTGGTGACCACGCCGGTACTGCTGCCCCTGGTCACCGCCCTGGGCTACGACCCGCTGTGGTTCGGTATCGTGATGGTGCTCAACCTTGAGATTGCCGTGGTCACTCCCCCGGTGGGGCTCAACCTCTACGCGCTGCGCGGGGTCTGCCCCGAGCTTTCAGTGGAAGAAATCATCAAAAGCGCACTGCCATTTGTCGCCGTTCAGTTCCTCGTGCTGATGCTGTTTGTGTTCTTCCCCGGCCTCAGCCTGTGGTTGCCGGGGCTGATGTAGCCCCGGTGTTTCAACGTCAGTGAAGTGCAACGTTACAAAGGAGCATCACAACAAACCTTTACTCCGACTCATACAACAGCCTCTTACAACAGACTCTTACAACAACAATCAGGAGATTCACCATGACACTGTCTCGCCGCCAAGTGCTGAAGTACGGCACCTTCGCCACCGCCGGTGCCACGCTGTTTGGCACCCAGAGCCTGCTAGCGCCCCGTAGCTACGCCGCGACCACGCTGACGGGCGTCACCTATCTGCCCGACTCCTACAAGGCGTTGACCTATGGCTCCAATCGCTTCGTGGAGATGCTCAAAGAGCAGGGAGGAGATAGCCTCTCGGTGGAGTTTTACGACTCCGGCCAACTGCTCAAAGTAGACGAACAGCTGCCAGCGCTGCGGGCGCGCAGCATCGATTTCATGTTCCATACTTTCTCCTACGTCACCCGCTCCATCCCGATACTGGGCGTCACCGGTTTGCCTGGGGTAGTGGGCGAGCTCTATCGCCACCCAGAGCGCCTGCGCCAGGGCAGCCCACTGATGGAGCTGATCAACGAGGTGCTGGCCGAGGACAACCTCTACATGCTCACCTCCGGTGGCGGCATCCTTGAGCCGGAGTATCTGTGGAGCACCGAGGCTAGCCCCATCCGCCGCCTTGAGGATGTCCGCGGGAAGAAGATTCGCATCGTCGGTTTTGAGGCCACCAAAGCCTTTGAACCTTACAACGTGGGGGCGACCCGCATTCCCTCCTCAGAGACCTACATGGCACTGCAACGGGGAACCGTCGACGCCGGGGTATTCAATATTTCAACGGTGATCGGCCGCAGCCTCCAGGAGCAGTTGCAGGTCTGCTACAAGCTACCGATCACCGGTTTCTCGGTCGCGCCCTTTATGCTGCGGGATACCTGGGACAACCTTGACGACGAGGCGCGCGCCGTACTACAGCAGGCAGCTGACTGGTACGACGAGAACTTCATTGAGCACTGCAACAACGATATTTACCCCAACGAGTACTGGCCCCAGATTGAGGAGGCAGGGGTGGAGATTATCGAGCCTTCCGATGAAGACCTTGAAGCCTTCAATGCCGGCGTCCAGGACGTCTGGGATCACTGGAAGGAAGAAGTCGGTGAGGAGGTCGGCGATCGCGCTATCGCGCTGGCCCTTGGCAACGCTTAAGGGAGAGTGAAATGACAACAATGGCAATGCGTAGCTGGGACGGCCTATTGGCCGTTCTACGCTGGACATCCATGGCAGTGTTAGTCTTCATGATGGTGTCTATCTGCTATGACGCCACCATGCGATATGTCTTCGCGGCCCCCACTAGCTGGAGCCTGGAGATCAACTCCTTTCTCCTGGTTTACCTAGCGGTGATTGGCGCCGCCGAAGCACAGCGTCACGACGCCCATATCCGTATTACCTTCTTTAAAGATAAGCTACCAACGCGTATCCGCGCCTTCATCGACCTGACGACGGGCCTGTTGGGCACGCTGTTTTGCATCATTCTCGTATGGCGTGGCGGCATCATGACGATGCAGGCGTTTGAGTACAGCGAACGTGTTTCAAGCTCGCTAGGAACGCCAATGGTTTACCCCTATGCGCTGCTACCCATCGGCTTCGCCGCCCTGGGGTTACAATTCCTCATCGACGCTGCCCGTGCCGCTAAGCGCTTTCGTCATAACTATCATGAACAGCCATCATAAAGAGCCATCATGAAGAGACAACCTCTCATAGCTAATCGCCTTCGTCACTCCTTGGAGCAACCAGCGGAGAACATATAATGACGCCCCTATCGCCGCCATCCAGTATTGAACTTGTCGAGGTTGCGCCACGAGACGGTTTTCAATCGATACGCAACATACTGTCCACTGTCGATAAACAGCGCTGTATACAGGCGCTACTCGATGCAGGCGTCACTCGCTTGGAGATTGGCTCTTTCGTAAGCCCCAAGGCCATTCCCCAAATGGTCGATACCGGCAAGTTAGTAAAGGCGTTTGCTGGCCGGCAAGATGTGCGCTTCTCTGCCCTGGTGCCAAACCTCAAGGGAGCGGAACTGGCGTTGGAGCACGGCATTCGCGAGGTGGTTTATGTCGTATCGGTGTCGGAATCCCATAACAAAAGCAATGTACGAAGCAGTCCTGATGAGTCGATACAAGAACTGAACCGGGTGATTGAACGTATGCGCCACACCGAGGGTAGCCGACTGCGCCTCGACCTTGGCACCAGCTTCGACTGCCCCTTCGAGGGCACCATTAGCTGGCAACAAGTTGATCGTATTCTCAGCAGCGCACTTGATCTGATTGGCGACTTGCCTCTAGAGGTAGCGCTTTGTGACACGACCGGACGAGCTACACCCTACCAAGTAGCCGACTATTTCACGCAATTGCGCGAACGACATGCCAGAGCAGGAGTGAACTGGGCCTTCCACGGCCATAATACGTTTGGCATGGGGGTAGCGAATGCCCTTTTCGCCATCAGCCATGGCGCCACAGCAGTCGACACTGCTTGCGCAGGACTTGGTGGATGCCCATTCGCGCCAGGCGCCACGGGTAACACCGCCACAGAGGATCTGCTATATGCCCTACATGGTGGTGGAATCACTACCGGTATCAACCTACCGAAACTGCTAGAAGCGGCTGATATGCTTGCCGCCCTGCCTGGCGGTCAAACGGCTAGCCATCTGCGGCAGGTTCCTAGGGAACGAGTGAGCTGAGGGGGTTCCCAGGATTGCCTTGCTCACAACGTTGGGCTTCTCCTCAGGACTTACAAACAACTTTGCGACTAATCTTCCACCGACTAAAAAGCCATAGAAAAGTGCTAACGAAAAGCGATAAAAACAATGAAATCCAAAACGCAAAACCGGAAGGCAATAATTCTATACTTACACTTAACACAGCACTAAACGCTACTAAGCTGAGCATTCCAAGCTGCGTATTGGCTAACGTAACCCGCGCTACTTCAACCCCATATCGCTGATGAAGCGTCAGAGCAATGGTTAACATGCCGATGGGGAAACTCAGCACAATACCCGAGACAGCAGGGTCGACATTAACCAACAGAATTGTCGCCAAGCAGACAACACCTCCCGCTAACACACCGCGAACGAGCAAGTCTCCCCAACGTACGGGTGCCGAAACGGCTTTGGAAGAGAGCCCAATCGAATTAATGTAAACCCGCGAAAACAGTAACATTACCCCAAAAAGCGACAGCGCTAAGAGAACGCCGCCTGGTAGCCGATCCGATATTGCTGCTGCCAACATCCAAATGAGTGCAGAGCAAGCAACACTCGCAACAGCACCCCATCGCTTAGCAAGCAGCACATAGCTAAGACAGAACATCAACGTCGCCAACATAGCATGCAAAGAGCCCAGTGCCGCATCAGCCACAAATGGGTCGGACTGCTCACGAATCATGAAAAAGTAGCCAGGGCCCAGCACTATTGGCGTACCGGCCAACACGCCTCCGATCTTAGGGCCCAGGCGAACAGCTGCAAGCGATACGCAGACCACCACTAACGTGGTGGAAAGCCACTTTACAAGAATAAGGCTTAGCATAAGTCTATTTTCAGCCCACTACATGACGTCGCCACTGTTAGGCCCGAGCGTCTGTCCAAGGTAAAGATCGCCATCGGGAGAGGCAGCGAGCATAAGCGCCGTGGGCGCCACTTCTTCTGCTGTTCCAAACCTGCCTAGCGGGAGTTCAGCTTCTTTATTGGCAACCCACTCTTTACTAAGCCCCTCTAGCATCGGCGTTAGAATAGGGCCTGGTGCGATGGCATTGGTAAGAATCCCATAGGGTGCTAACTCTCTCGCCATCGATTTAGTTAGCCCCAATAGCCCCGCCTTCGCTGAGCAGTAGTGAGATAAGCCCACGCCTCCTTTGAGCGCTAACTGGGAGGAAATATTGATGATCCGACCGCTTTTTCGCTTCACCATCTGCTCGGCAACATAGCGTCCCACCAAGAAAGTACCGCGCAGATTAATACTGATCATTCGATCAAACGTCTCAGCAGACATTTCCAAGAAAGGCGTTTCATCCAGAATGCCCGCGCAATTGACCAGTACATCGATAGTCTGGTGATGGCGTATCACCTCATCAACCATCAACTGAACAGAGGATTCCTCAGCGACATCGACGCTATGATGCGTTGCACTGTCTCCAAGTAATACGGCTATCTCTTCACATGCGTCACGATTGCGATCAGCCAAGGCAACGGTGGCGCCTTCCGCATGAAAACACTCCGCAATCGCACGGCCGATGCCGCTAGCGCCACCCACGACGAGGGCAACTTGTCCCTGAAGTTTTTTAGACATAAGGATCACTCAGCTTATTAAATAGAAGAAGCGAGGATTGCTCCTCGCTTCATAGGCAGATAATTAGCTCGGCCAACGCACGGTCAAGCCGCCATCGACCACCAGTTGCTGGCCTGTAACGTAGGCTGCATCGTCACTGCTCAGAAAACGTGCCGTACGGGCAGCCTCCTCGGCATACCCCACACGCCCTAAAGGAATTAATTTACTAGCCGCCGCTAAGCCTTCTGGCCCAAGTGAATTAACCGGATCAAGCGATTGAGGCGTCTCGATCAGCCCTGGAATCAGGGTATTCACACGAATACCGCGAGGGGCAAGTTCAACCGCTAGCGACTTGACTAAGCCTACTAAACCACTTTTGGCGGCAGCATAATGGGCGTGGTTATCCCATCCATACACACCACCGGCGATAGATGAAATAGCCACCATAGCGCCCCCTTCATGCATTAACTTGGAAGCACTACGGAAGACTCTCATTACCCCCGTCAAGTCTACGGATAGCATGTCGTCCCATGCTTGATCGGTAAGCTCGCCTAAGGGTGCCTGGCGTAGAATGCCTGCTCCGGCAACAACGATGTGAAGGGCGCCAAAGGTGTCGATGGCCGTCTGCGCAAAGTTATCGCATTGATTGGCATCTCTAACATCTAATGCAACCGCGACACACTCTCCGCCAATGGCTTTTACGGCGGAAACCGTCTCCTCGACATCGTGGGGATCGTTCGGGTAGTAACCTGCCACTACCTTAACGCCAGCTTTGGCATAGCTAATGGCAAGGGCTTGACCAATGCCGCTAGCGGCACCTGAGATGATGGCCACCTTGCCTGCCAAACCATCGTCGCGCGCTAATACGCTCATGCTACCGCCTCCTCTATTGGGTCATTTTCGAGGTGATCCACATGGCGCGTACCAAACATCAACAAGCCACTGAGAACCAATGGCAAAGAGCCCGCCAAAATCGCTGCCCAAATCATACTGACGCCAATCGTCAGCAGTATGGAAACCAGGCCTGAGCCAATAATCGCGCCTACCGGTGCCATTACGTGAGCCACGTTAGTGCCCGTGCCACGAACGTGCGCGGGGAAAGATTCGCCCATATAGAACAGGATTGCCGCAAAAGGGCCAAGCAGGAAAAACAGCGTGACGGCGTACATCATGTAGATAAAGCTGTCATTAGCCGGGCCAAGCAACATAACGATGCTGGCTATCCCCCCCAGCAGAAAGCCCATCAGCACGGTGTTGCGGCGACCAACACGATCTCCCATCCAGCCATGGCTTAGGTAGCCGACAAAGCCAACGGCGTTAGCCAGGATCAACACGTAAAGAGAGTTTTCAAAACTAACCCCCTTCGCTTCAACTAGTACGGTGGTACCCAGCACCGCGAAGACTTGAATGGCCATCCAACTGAATAGCCAGACCAACGAGAGCGAGATGGTATGACGGCGCAATTCTGGTGAAAAAACCCCTTTTAGACCCAGATTATTGCCAGTGTCGACTTCAATATCTTGCTCAGCAGCCAACTTTGCTGCGCCCTCTGCGTCTCCAGCCTTACGACGACGCTCTACTTCTTTAATAGCCGCAAACACAGGCGATTCAGGCAACTTAACTGCCATCACAATAACAATGATGGAGGCACAAGCGGCAACAAAGAAGCTGCCGCGCCAGCCCACGATGGGCAATAACAATGAGGTCATACCTGCAGCTAGTAGAGCACCCACAGGCCAGCCACTCTGTACAAGGCTGTACATGAAGCCCCGACCCTTGGCCTTCTTATAGATCTCATTGAGATAAACGGCGTTGACTACCTCTTCTGAAACCGCAAAGCCAGAGAAGGCGCGAATAATCACCATCGAAGCCGCCCCCATGGCGACACCCGATAGCCCAGAACTTACTGCTCCACCAATCACCAGTAAAATCAGCGTTTTCTTGCGCCCATAACGGTCAAGCATGAAGCCGACTACCAGCGAAACCAAAAATACGCCTATCGTTGCAAAGGTGTTAATGGCAGTGGCTTTAGCCGCACTCCAACCAAAATCCTCAGCAATGACAGGAAGCAATGTTCCAAACAGGGTGTAGTCGTAGACCGACGCCACCCAGGCAATGAAACAAACCAGCGAGGCATAGCCGATCTGTTTTTTAGTGATGACAGCATTCCAGGGCTCATCAGCGTGCTGACTTGCCTCGGAAGTCGTATTTGAATTTGGTTCGGCCATCGACTTCACCCTCTTTTCAATTATCGTTTTGTATTATTAACAGTGCTTATCGGCTTCAACTGCGCGGGCTGCGCTTAGCGAAGTCATCAGCGATCTCATCGAAGGTACAGAAGCGCACACCCTCATGGCTCTGCATATGCTCAATCAGACGCTCAAGCATCATCAGTACTTGAGGGCGGCCCGAAACATCCGGGTGAATGGTCATGGTAAACACCGCATAGTCGTTCTCGCGGTAGACCCAATCAAACTGGTCTTGCCACATTTCACCCAAATGGCGTGGGCTAACAAAACCATGGCTGTTGGGCGACTTTTTGATGAACATCATTGGCGGGAGGTCATCGAGATACCAGTTGGCAGGAATCTCGATCAAATCGGTTTCTTTGCCGCGAACCAGCGGCTTCATCCACTCCTTCGCAGCCTTGGAGTAATCAATTTTGGTCCAAGAGTCGCCGACGCGTACGTAATAGGGGTGGAAGTCATTGTGCATTAAGCTGTGGTCATACTTGATGCCACGCTCGAGTAAAAGCTCATTGGTGACCGGGCTAAACTCCCACCACGGGGCCACATAACCTGTCGGCCGCTTACCGGATAGCTGGGTAACCAGCTCGATGTTGTAGTCGAGCACATCCCGCTCTTGCTCACGCGTCATGGCGATCGGGTTTTCGTGGCTATAGCCATGAACGCCAACCTCGTGACCAGCATCAACGACCGCTTTCATCTGCTCCGGAAAGGTCTCAATGCTGTGGCCGGGAATGAACCAGGTCGTCTTCAGGTTGTAGCGCTCAAACAGTTTAAGCAGGCGCGGCGCCCCCACCTCACCAGCAAACAAACCGCGGGAAATATCGTCGGGCGAATCCTCACCACCGTACGACCCCAGCCAGCCAGCGACGGCATCAACGTCAACACCAAATGCGCAGAGAATCTCTTTTTTAGCCATTTTGAACACCTCGTTATTAGTACTTGGTCATGGTGTGCTTGCAGCAGGCGAATGATCACTATCACCAAACACCATAAATTGAAGACTGGACACAAAGGTCATTTATGTCAATAACGTATTATCGGCTGCCAAAAATGCTCAACACATCACTGCCAACTGCACCAAAAAGGAAAAAAATCGCTAAAAAACCCGAAAAATAAGCTATTTCCGCGATAAATTCATAAAAATCGCCCGTAAGAACCTAAGCCGCTTGGTGCAGCACATCGTTGAAGGAGAAGCGAAAGATACTCTTATGCCCCAAAAATGGGCATATTTTTGACTAATGGATCCGGTTAACGTTTTAAAAATGACGTCAATCCGCCAAAAACTGCCCCTACCGCAAGTATCTAGCGTTTTACAGGACAGCAGGGCGTTAAAAGAGAGTGGCTCAAGTAATTTTGAGTAGGTAAGGCGGGAGGTCTGGCTCGGGAAAAACCGATAAAACCTTTAACCGGCGCCGGGTACGCTCGGCGGCAGCATGGAGATGTGCTTGCAAACTTGATGCGGCAGCATCGAAAGCACCAAACAAGAGGTGGTCAAGCACCAGCTGATGCTCCCTCAAAAGGGGCTCGTTCGGGGGCACACCGACCGTTTGAAAAAACATACGATTGACAATTACCGGCAGCTGGCTCTGGGCAATCATCTCGCGAGCTTTGCGGTTTCGGTAGTGGCGCAGGCACCGCTGATGCAAATCTTGCTCAAGGTGATTTATCGACTCCGCACTCTGTAGTTCAGGATGGTCAATCAAGCGCTGAGTGTGTGCTTTCATCGCCTCTAGTTCAGCTTTATCCAGCAGAGGGCCTGAAGCCCTAAGCGCCGCTGGCTCCAGCAGCGCACGAATTTCGAAATCTTCAGCCACTGCCTGGGCAGTAAGGGGCCCCGCCAACCAGTGCGAGTAATTATCTTTTTCGACCAGCCTTTGGTTACGAAGGCGTCCCAGTACTTGCCGGGCGACGGTACGACTGACGCCGTAATATTCACTAAGCGTCGCCTCAACGATGCGAAAGTGGCCAAAGGCTAGGCACGTGGCGACAGCCTCTTCCACCTGAGCGTATATGCGATCAGAGATCGGACGAGCATCTATCTGTGACTTATAGTCAGAGGCGAGACCCAGCATCTCCGGCGTCAGCGTCTGACGCTTCGGCGTGACCGTTTCGGGCTCGGACGTTGCCAAAAAACCACGCCCCTCAAAGCGACTGATCATCCCCTCTTCATGCAGCAGCTCGAGCGCCTTGCGCACTGGCCCGCGACTGGTTCCATACATCCTCGCAAGCGGCCCCTCAAGCAGCACCAAACTGGGCGGCAAACGCTGAGACACAATGGCATCACGTAACGATTCTTGAATCTTGGCATAGCGTGGAGCTTGCCCTTCTTGAACGCTGTTAGAACTATCGTCAATGGTCAGAACCACATCCTCCACAAACTTATCCTTCCCTAGTTATTACCAAGTCCTGCTCAGCTATCACCATCAAGGTAAAGATACATGTCAATTGTTATATCCTAACACTTCCCTCCCTGCCTTTTGAGCCGAGAAAAAACGGCAACAGCCTGCCAAATACCCTCGCACTAACCTCCACCAAGATCTCTCTTAATTTTTTCATTTAAAAACAGAATATTAGATTAACCCAGGCAAATTTTCTGCACAGAATTATCGCGCGCCACTTGCTAGGTAATGTTTTTTGTATCCATACTACATTTTATAATTTAAAAAATAAGCACGCCATTGTCACCAAAACTGACTACCAACAATTCAGGGGAACAATGCAATGGAACCTACAAAAGATATCAACGAACCAGCAACGGCTGGATCAGACAATAGCCATCAGAACTTGCTGGAAGCCTCCATTTTGCCGGTCTGGCTGAATCAGCGAACGATTGGTTTCTTTGGTTTTATCTGGTTATGGATCGGGATGGCCGTCATCATTGCCACCTTCCAGCTCGGCGCTGGCGGTGTTGCTGGGCTACCACTGATTCAGGTCGTGGCCATCATCTTCTTCGCCAACCTTGTGCTTGGCGTCGTCATGAGTCTTACCGCTGATATTGGAACAGAGCACGGCCTCTCTTTTGCCGTCTACTTACGCGCCCCCTTTGGGCTCAAGGGCACGCATCTTCCTGCGGTCTCCAGGGGCGTGGTCGCTGCCATTTGGTTCGGTGTACAAACTTACCTCGGCGCCCTGGCCCTTAACGGCATTGTGGAGTACCTGTGGGGGTTTGATAATTGGGTATTGTGGTATGTGCTTTTCGCGGTAGTGCAGATCGTCAACACCGCTCTCGGCATTCGCGCAGTAGAATTACTCGCCTCTATCGCCGCCCCCTGCATCGTCGCCATCTCAGTCTGGATGTACTTCACGCTCAACGTGTTAGCTGAGACCAACGGCATCAATATCTGGACCTTTGTTGGCGATCAACAAGTAGTGCCTTTGGCGCTGTTCTTCGCCAACATGGCTTTTTGGTCAGCATTGGCGGTGGATATTCCCAACTTGACCCGCTTCCTACGCACGCCTGGAGGAGAACGTAGCTTCTTCGCCCGCAATCGCAACGTCTTCGTCGCACAGTTTCTGGCCTTACCTGCGACTCAGGCCTGGGTGGCGTTGATTGGTGGCGTGTCCTTTATCGCGGCAGGTGACTGGAACCCCGTCACCGTCATTCAAGGCCAGGGCGGGGGCTTCACCATGGTGGCACTATTAGCCATGGTGATATTGGCTCAGTGGTCTACCAATAATGCCGCCAACCTGATTCCGGCCGCCCTTACCTTCGTCAATGCCGGTGCACCTCGTATTAGCTATCCTGTCGCCTTGGTCATCGCCGGTATCATCGGCACCGCTTCCATGCCTTGGCTGATTCTGAACAATTTGTTTACCTTCCTTAGCTACTATGGCGCGATACTCTCCGCTATCGGCGGCATTATGGTCGCGGATTACTACATTTTGCGGCACCGTCGCCTTAATGTGCCCGCCTTGTACGATCCCGCAGGCCAGTTCCGCTTTTTCAACGGATTCAACCCAGCTGGCATTATCGCCTGGCTGGTTGGCGGGATCATGGCACTGATATTCCTACAGTACGCCTATGCAGTTGGTTTCATCACCGCGTTGGTGGTGTACGTGCTACTGATGAAAACCTGGATCCTGCGTCGCTACCCTCAAGAAGAGCTAGAGAGCAATTTTGATGATCGTTTTCTAGCGACGTCAGTAGGCATGAATTGGGTCTACACCGAGCAGAAACGCTTCGAGCGTCTGACGACCGACGACATCCCGACCTCTGCGCTTAAGCGTGAAGATCGCTAAGCTGGCATGCATCGTCGCTACAGCGCCAATCGACTAACTCGGGGGACTTTTATGGCCCATTATCCAAGCACTGCCCTTGCCATTGGCGAAGCCATCAAAAATGGCAGGCTCGACCCGGTCACACTGACGCGCCAATGCTTGGCAGCGGCTAAAGACAGCGACTCAGTGTTTATATCGCTCACTCCCGAACGCGCCATGTTCGAGGCCGAGGCCGCTGCACAGCGCCAAGCGCACGGCGCTTTGCTAGGGCCTCTCGATGGTGTCCCGATAGCCTGGAAAGACCTGTTCGATGTCTCAGGGAGCGTGACAACGGCTGGCAGTCGAGTACTCGCAGATAAGCCCGCCAAATACGATGCCATGGCGGTTCGCCATGCAACAGCAGCTGGCATGGTTTGCCTGGGCAAGACCAATCTGACTGAACTGGCCTACTCAGGCCTGGGGCTGAACCCGCACTATGGCACGCCTCACCATACGCCGGGCACGGGAGAGCCCAGGGTGCCCGGTGGCTCCAGCTCTGGATCAGCAGTGGCCGTCGCCAAAGGCATCGTCCCTGCAGCAATCGGAACCGATACGGCAGGCTCGCTTCGTGTACCTGCCGCTTTTAATGGCCTGGCATCCTATCGCCCATCCCAGGCTCGCCATAGTCGGCAAGGCGTCACTCCCCTAGCCCATAGCCTGGACACCATTGGCGTCATCGCTAATTCCTTGGAAGACTGTCTGGCCATCGACGATGTCATGCGAGGAGAAGAGGTTACAACGCGGGAGGGTGCTGACCCCGAACGCACGGTCATCGTGCTGGATACGTCCTATCTGGACGACGAACGTATCGAAGAAGCCGTGCGGCAAAACCTGGAGCGCAGCGCCGAGCAGCTTGTTAATGCAGGCTTTCACCTGGTCAGACGCAAGCTTGCCAGCGTGAGCGACACTCTGCACCTTATTCAACATCACGGCTGGCTGGGCGCAGCAGAAGCTTACACCGAGTACCGTGTGCTGCTGGAAAGTGACGCGGCAGACGCTATGGATCCAAGGGTTCGGCAGCGATTATTGAGTGCGCAAAAGATGGCACCAGACAGCATAGTGACGCTTTATCGCCAGCGCCGATCACTTCAAGCGCAGCTTCGCCATGAACTCGCCGGGGCGACGCTACTCTCACCCACGGTTGCTCACGTTGCGCCTCTCCTTGCCCCTTTGGAAGATAATCCAGAGCGTTTCGCTGAAGTGAATCTCGCCACGTTGCGGCTGAGCATGGTGGCAAGCCTGCTGGACTCCCCCGCTATCGCACTGCCCAGCGGTGTGGACGAGAACCAGCAGCACACCAGCATCCAGCTAACGGCACCTTGCGGAGAAGATGAGGCACTCATGAGAGTTGCACTTGCCGCCAGCGATCACTTGGGCTTCCCGGCTGCCACCCAATAGGCCCGTTGCCACTCTGAATCAACTGTTAAAGGAGCTGTTATGTGCGGATTATGCGGCGTATTCGGCGGTGAAAACCACTGGAGCACTCACATCGAAGACCCTGAGCAGGCTCACTACGAACGCCGCCGGGCCAGGGCCTACCGTGCAGAACTGATCAACCGCGTACTTAAGCCGCATCGCCTCGTGCTCGAGGATTTTCAGGCGTCCAGCTTTGTGATTGCCAGCGCAACAGGCAAGCGCGAGATCGTCCAGGATCTGGGCGGCATCTGGCGCCAAGCCGAGCTGATGACCGGCCGGGATATCGACCCGTTGGATGCCACTTTTCTGGCATCGTTAAACTAGAGGAGCCGATCAATGAACGACAAGACGCCACTGCTACCGGTTCACGTCATATCCGGCTTTCTTGGCAGTGGCAAAACCACCTTGCTCAAATCGGTGCTGGCCAGTGAAGAGTTCGGCGACAGCGCCGTGCTGATCAACGAATTCGGCGACGTGGGCCTAGACAACCGCCTGCTGGGTGAGATCGCCGAAGACGCTGTGCTGCTCTCCAGTGGCTGTGTCTGCTGCACCATTCGTGGCGAACTGTCTGATGCGTTACGGCGCCTGATGTCGCAGCGACAGGACGGCAAAATTCCGCCCTTCAAGCGCATCATCCTGGAAACCACTGGCCTGGCCGACCCCGGCCCCATCGCCTCAACGATTACCGCTGATCCTGTGCTGCGACACCATCTGCGCCCAGGCACCAATCTCACGCTGGTCGACGCCCTCAACGCCACCGCCAGCCGCAAGCTCCAGCCGGTGTGGGAATCCCAGATTGCCGTCGCCGACAAACTCGTCATCAGTAAGGTCGACCTGGTCGATCAAGCCCAGCTTGATGAAGTTCAGAGCCTGATTGACGCCATCAACCCGGCAGCACAGCAATTGGGGCAGGAAGCCTTAAAGCAGGCCAGTGATGAGCTATTCGGCAGTGGGCCGCATATTGACCACTACAGCTACTCAGAGGTAAAAACATGGCTTGGGCCCTGGCGTAAGCCGCCAGCACCTGACGCGGCTGCTCACCTTGGAGATGTTCAGTCATTCCGCCTCTGCTTCGACGGCGAAGTGGACTGGACGTGCTTTGGCCTTTGGCTCTCGATGTTGCTCAACCGCCATGGCAGTCACATCATGCGCGTCAAAGGCGTGCTGCATGTCAAAGGGGATACCCGCCCGGTGATCATACACGGCGTTCAGCACACCATTCATCCACCCGAGCACGTAGACGCCTGGCCTAAAGACGACCGCATCTCGGAGCTGATTTTCATCACTCATGGCATCACCGCCAAGTGCGTGACAGACTCGCTGAATACCTTCATGAATGCCGTTAGCAACCACCCAAGCCCCAGGATATTCCATGCATGAAGCTGCATCCCCCAAACCGCTAGCCATGCCCTATGTGAATCGTGGCCCCGTTACCCTAAGGGTGCTCGGCACGTCGGTGACGCTGCTTGAAAGCATTCGCAAGCGGGCTCGGGAAGACTTGGGCCTTCGACTCACCTTTGAGGTGCTCGATGGCGTCGCCGCCCAGCAAGCGGGGGTGCTCACCCCTGACAGCTTCGATATCTATGACCAATGGTTTCACAACGTGGACTTCGTATGGCCCGCTAATGCGATTCAACCCATTCAGGTCGATCGCATTAAACACTGGGACATGATCAATGATCTCCCCAAGACAGGAAGATTAACGCCCCACGCCCCCCTGGGGGCAGGCAGTAACCCGGTCAACCTCCTCTATGTCCAACCCGATGGCAGCTACGGTTCTAGCCCAAGTGGGCATATCACCATGCTCCCTGTTAGCCACAATGTGGACAGCTTCGGTTATCGCACCGACATGCTCCCCAAAGGGCTGGATATCCACCAAGAGAGCTGGAGCTGGTTGCTGGACAAGCGCTGGAAGGGCGTGGTCAGCCTGCAAAATGACAGCGCCATCGGCGCCATTGATGCCGCACTGGCAGCCAAAGCAGCGGGGCTAGTTGAGTTTGAAGACCTGGGCAATCTCAGCCTGGCAGAGATCGACAGCCTGATAGACTGCCTTATCAATCTTAAGCGTCAGCAACACTTCCGCGCCTTCTGGAGCAACCAGGATCAAGCCTCTTCGGATATGGTTCGCGGCCGGGTCGGCATCGAAAGCCTATGGTCGCCTGCCATGACCGATCTCAAAAAACGCTACATCAAGGTACGCATGGCGGCCCCCACAGAGGGCTACCGTGCCTGGTACGGCGGCATGTCAATCTCACGGCATGTGAAGGGGCGCACACTAGATGCGGCCTATGACTACCTCAACTGGTGGATTTCAGGATGGCCCGGCGCCGTCATGGCCCGCCAAGGCTATTACATTTCCACCCCTGAACTGACCCGCCCTCACCTTTCAGCTGCGGAGTGGGACTTTTGGTATGGCGGCAAACCCGCCGCCAAGAGCCTCCCGGGCCCCGATGGCAGCTCTGACATGATTCATCGAGGCGAAATCCGCGACGGCGGAGACTACCAGACAAGAATGAGCCGCATCGCGGTGTGGAATACCGTCATGGATGAGCATAACTATTTGGTAAGGCGCTGGAATGATTTTATGTCGGCTTAAGGTCGGTGCTTGATCTAGCATTTAGACTCTTCTCATTCGCCGCCCTCATACTGGCAGCTAACAGCTTGATGACCAAGCACATGCCCCGCCTATTGGCTTCCACGAGCTTATGCGGGGTGCTTGTTTGCTCTCCAGTTACCATCTAATCAAGACTGCGCCTGCGACACACGCACCAAAGCTGGAAAATATTATAGATCCTAGCCAGCAGGTCACGAAGAAGCGTTGAAAAGAAAAACTTACGAGCCTCATCCCGATTAAGCAGCTTGTGCTAGGCTAAGTTCAGTAGAGAATTGAGCAAGTGCCCGAAAGCTAAAAGGCAATGTATGGCTACGTAGCATGAGGTAGGACATGAGGTAGGAAATGCCACTGAACGGACGTGCTGGGAAATCCAGGAGGTGCGCTAATTTTTAATATCCAGCCTAATTAAAATTATAAATAATGTATATCAGTGGCTTAGATTGGATTTTGTAGGCTGCATTTGTCGGATAAACGTACAGTCACGTTTATCCAATCATAGGATGGGCAGTCTAATACCTATTAGGCCAATCAACGTATCCGTAAGAGGTGTTTTCAAGATGATAGAAAATTTGAACCTAAGTAAAAATGCACAGTTCTATAACTTGAAAAAGCCTTTGAGTCGGAAGTCTGTGGTTGATACTTTTAAGGAAATTTCTCAAGGTCGTATTGGAAATTACCTGATCAATAAAATAAAGGAAGCCTATATAACAAGCGCAGGACATAAGGCTATTTACTCAGTAGTCTCATATAAGATTGAGGCTGAGCCAGCCTTTTTAAAGGGTACTACCACAAAAGAACAAAAGTATGCATATTTGCTATTAATTGAGCTTGATGATGCATTGACAATTTTGAAGAAATATGTGGATTCGCCAGAGAAATACTTTTCTAGATTTATTGATGAATATGACTATGAGCAGTTCTGCCATTTTCATGGCGATAAAGATCCGGAATACGAACGGGTAACAATGAAAAATATGAGCATCTCTAATGCTGTTATTAGATCTCGGTCGTTAGAAGCAAAAAATTTAAATGGAATACTGTCATCTAATGCATCAAGTAGATCAATCCCCAGTAATTTTAGAATGAAAATTGGTCAAAGGTCATACACTTTGACGCCAAGTACTTCAAGAGTCAGTCATCGAGATAATAAATCTAACCTTGAAAAAATTATTGACTGGGCTTTCGAAATAAAAGAAGAAATAAAATCGACAACAGGCTTAAGCGAATTTATTAGTAATTTCGCCTCACCTATTTGCTTGCGAGAAATCATGGATGGTGGTTATAAAGTGGTTGCCATCCTATTGGATTTGAGTGAAATAGAAGAGAAAGTAAATACTGGCATTGCAAGTTTAAAGAAAAGTGATGGAACGCAGCTTGGTGCGAAAGAAATTAATAGATTTTTCGACAACATAAAAGCGCCAATACTAGTTGAGGGAGATGCTCTCAAAACTAAGGGTGTTATTTTAGCGGGAAAAGTGACCTATTCAAAAAATGTAATAACTGTCAGAAATAAAATACTTGAGCAAATTTTGGTTGAGGAAAATGGTGTTTCGGAATACTCCGTTGGAGCGTTTGTTAATAAACACAAGCCTTTCTCAGCAGTTTTCGACTCTCCTAACTATTCGTACTTCTCTAGATCATGCTTTGAAGATAAGCATCTATTAGGCAACATTCAGTCTATTCTTAACGTCTTTGAAGACAGTTATGACTTCTCTCTTGTTACTAGTGAAAAGGAAAAGCCACATGCTGCACACTTGACTAGATTCCCAGAAAAGTCACTATTTAGAGTCGTCGAGGATAATTATTGTAGAGGACACGATATTATTATCTGTGATGACATGAATGACGAATGGGCTGATCATATTGCTATTGATCGAAAAAATGCAATCCCATCTATATCTTTCATACACTCTAAATTCACTAAAAAAGATACTTATGGAGCTAGCGCATTCCATGAGGTAGTAGCACAAGCCTTAAAAAATATTGGACGAACCCAAGCCGAAAAATCTTTATACAAGTCTAAATATGATAATGAATGGTGTAAAAACTATGAAAGTACAAATATCAAGAGAGTTATTGGCGCAAAAAATTGGGTGGAATTAGAACAAGCTCTCGACGCCGTTGATCAAAACCCTAATTCAATTAAAAAAATAGTTTTGGCTGCTCCGTTCTTGAAAAAAGAAAAGCTGAAAAAGGAGCTGGATAAGCTTGCTCAAGGCCAGAAATGTAAGCCCCATTATGTACAGTTGATATGGCTGATAAATACATTTATAAGTTCATGCAAGGAATTTGGAGTACAAGCTCATATTCTATGCAAGAAATAGCCCTAACAATTGGCCCTTGATGGACATGCTACGCTGCTCTCCTGCACGTCGCAAAACCAAGACGTTATACGTAATTTTGCTGCACGCAATGGAATGATTTATGAAAAAAATAGCATTTCAAGTTGACACTAGATTAGCCAAACTCCTTTCGGAGAATTATAGGTCGACTGAGAGAGCTCTTAAAGAGCTGATAGATAATTCATGGGATGCTGACGCCACATCGGTTAATGTTTTTCTGCCGGAGCCTATGACTGACAGCCCTATTATTGTGCATGACAGCGGATCTGGAATGACCGAGCAGGAATTGCTTAGAGAGTATTTGTTTATTGCAAGTGATCGTAGAAAAAGGCGTGGTGAACTTACAGCAGTAAAAAAAAGAAAAGTTAAAGGAAAGAAAGGTATAGGTAAATTTTCTGGGTTAATGATTGCAAACTCGATGCGGTTAGAGACGTGGTCTAGAGGAGTTAAGTGTGAGTTTTCAATATCAATAAATGATTTTGAAAATGCAACTGACATTGAAGACTTGCCTATCAATCTTATTGTTGAAGATTGTGACCAAGATGCACAAGGAACCAAGATTACGCTATCCGAACTCATTCATGGACTGGCATTCCCTAATCCTGAAAAAATGCGGCAGCTATTACTGCAAGAGTATGGGCGTGAAGAAGGTTTTAATGTGAAGGTGAACGGCAAAATACTAGATATTGATGATATACAGGGAAATTATACTGAACATAATGCAAAACTTCAATCTACTGGAAGCGTGAATCTAAAATTCACGGTATCAAACCAAAAAGGGAAGTTGAAACAGCCAGGTATATCTATAAGAGTTGGCGGCAAAACTGTTGGCAGTCCCGGTTTCTTTGGGTTAGATCAGGAAGATGATTTTCCTCCAAAATTGTTGGAAAAAATATATGGAGAGGTGGAGGTCGATGGTTTGTATGACCATGTGACTGCTGATTGGGGAGCATTGGTAGAGAATAGCGAGCTGTATCAAGAAGTTGCAGATTACATTCGTCCAATAATTAAAGAAAAAGTCAAAGAAGAATATGGTCGGGAAATGAGTCTTGCACAAGCAAGGTTAAAGAAACGAATTAATGAGCGACTTGCAGAACTTCCAGAATATAAAAGAAAATATGCAGACAAAGCAATAAAATCAATTTTGGGGAGATACTATGGGGAGCCAGAATCAAAAGTAGAACCTATAGTCGGGGTCTTGTTAGATGCACTTGAACGAACAGACTATCGTGCGGTATTGGATTACATACATGATGCTCAACACTCGGATATAGCTAAGCTAGCTGAAGCACTGTCAGAGTTTGGCTTGGCAGAACTTGCAATCGTAGCTGAGCAAGCTAAAAGCAGGCTGGAGTTCCTTGACCGGTTTGAGGAGCTTTGCAAAAAAGACGATACAGAGGAAAACGTGGTTCACACGGCACTTGAAAAGTGTCTTTGGATTTTTGGTATTAAGTACTCGGTATTTAGCAGTAATAAAACTCTGAAGCGGCAGGTGGAAGATTATTTAGATAAAAAGTATTCGGGCAAAAGAGCTAACAAACGCCCTGATCTTCTTTTAAGCGCTAACTTTTCTGGTGAATATCTTTTGATTGAGTTTAAGCGGCCAAGCCATAGCTTAAGACACAAAGACTATCAGCAGGCTACTGCGTATCGAAATGATTTCGTACCTTATACAAATGCCGAGATGAGAGTTTTGCTAGTTGGTGGAAAAAGAGGACAAGACCTCCCCCCTCATTATAATAAAGAGCCTAATTCTGAGGTTGTTATTTTCGACGAGATTATTTCAAGCGCAAGAAACCAGCTAAATTGGCTTTTAGTAGAGCTTGGGGGCGAAGCACATGCATAAAAAACGTATAACAATCGCAAGCACTTGAAAAAACTTCGCTACTCTTCGTTTTTCGGGTGTTACGGGCGTTATGCATTAATTCTAATGATAAAAATCTAGCCAGGAGACGAAATGTCTGCGAAATCAAAATTGAAGCGAGCGCTAAATGCAATAGATGATGCTAAACGTGCTTTGAATCGTGTCAAGAATATAGAGGAAGCATACAGCGATATCCGAAAAGCTATTAGAGAACTTGATGATGCTGAGTCAGATATAAAGAGGGCAGTCCGCGAGATCCGTGATATTGAATAGTCTCAATAGAAGAGCCGAACATCAAGTATAAAGGGCGTCATGTGGTCAGAAGAAGAAGGAGGACGATTTATGGATGATGAGATTGAGTCAATCATGGCAATTCAAGAGTGTATGAGTAGTTTGGGGCTTCCTCGCAACAAGGCTCCGACCCAGAAGGCGAAAGCCCAAGTGAGAGACCATGCTGGTGGTTACATGCCAGGGTCAATTTTGGTCACGTTTCACTGTAATCAGCATTCTGGTCAAGGGCCGTACATTGAAATGGGCAACGAGATCAGAGGCTATGGAATCCTCTTCAATGAATTCAAGCCAAGGTTTCAAAGATTCAAGTTCACCAAGTCCGGGAAGTTTCTCACTGTCACAGGTGACGGTTACAAATTCTCGCTGAAATTCGACCTCGATGCATAACTAATCGCGCCACACGGACGAACTAAGATGCGGCGGTGCGCTTCGGCGCTACATCAGTGTCACCTAAAAGACTGTTCTTGGCCGATAACAGCCAAAAAAAGGGCCCACGATTTCTCGCAGGCCCCTTTTTACAATTTGGCGCGCCCGGCAGGATTTGAACCTGCGACCCTCGGCTTCGGAGGCCGATACTCTATCCAACTGAGCTACGGGCGCTTGTGGGTGCGTATCGTAACTGTGCGGGGGCGCTGTGTCCAGCCGTATGGCGCTTGAGTCCTTTGGTCAATTGACCGTTTTCCCCGCGGTGGTGCATGCTTTGGGAGCACTTCTGCACCTTCATCGATTGGGAACATAATAATATGAAAACATTTGCACGTAGCACGCTGGCACTGGGCATCTCACTGGCGCTGGTTAGCGCCGCGAACGCCGCTGATTTTGCTGATATGGATCCTGTTACCCTGCGCCTGGCCCACGTGGTCAATGAGCAGGATGGTTTCCATATCGCCGCCACCAAATTTGAAGAGCTGGTGGAAGAGCGCACCGACGGTAAGGTGGATATCGAGATCTACCCTAACGCCACCTTGGGTGACGAACGCACGCTGCTGGAAGGCATGCAGATCGGCACCGTGGATATGGGCGTGATCACCAACGGGCCGGTGGCCAACTTTGTCGAAGAGATGGCGGTATTCGAACTGCCGTTCCTGTTCCCCTCCCCGGAAGCCGCTTACGAAGTGCTCGATGGCCCGATTGGCCAGGAGCTGCTCGATAAGCTTTCTGAGGTGAACCTGAAAGGCATGGCCTACGCCGAGCGCGGTTTCCGCAACCTGACCAACAGCGAGCGGGCGGTAAACTCGCCGAAAGACCTGGACGGCCTGCGCATCCGCGTGATGGAAAACCCGGTTTACACCGATACCTTCCGCGAGCTGGGCGCCAACGCGATTCCCATGGCGTGGACTGAAGCACTCACCGCCATGCAGCAAGGCACCATCGACGGCCAGGAGAACCCGGTGAACGTGATCCACTCGTTCAACCTGGATGAAACCCAGAACTACATGACCCTTTCCCGCCACACCTACGCCCCGGCGATTTTTGTCATGGGTATGCCTGTCTGGAACCAACTGCCGGAAAACGCCCAAGAGGTACTGCTAACGGCAGCACAGGAAGCCGCAGAGCACGAGCGCCAGGTGAATGCAGAGATGGAGAGCGAACAGCTGCAGGCGCTGCGTGATGCAGGCATGGAGATCAACGATAATCCGGATATGGAAGCCTTCCAAGCCGCCGTCGCGCCAGTATACGAGAAGTACGGCGAGCAGTTCGGTGATTATCTGCCGCGCATCCAGGAGGCGCTCAAGTAAGTGACCACCACGACTCAACCGCTGTTAAAGCTGCTGCGTCGAATCGAGCGCGGGCTGGATGCCATCATCCAGCCCGTGGTCTTTGCGGGCATGGCGGCACTGATTGGGGTGATTACCCTGCAGATCGTCTCCCGGGTGCTGTTTACCGCGGTAGGCTGGACGGAAGAGGTCGCCCGCTTTCTGCTGGTGTGGATCACCTTTTTGGCTGGCACCCTGGCATTCCAGCGCGGGCGGCATATTGCCGTGACCTTTGTGGTCGATGCCCTGCCCGGCCGCCTGCGCCAAATCGCGCGCATTACTGCTCTGCTGGTGGTACTGGCGTTTATGATCACGCTGATCGTGATCGGCTACCGCTATATGCAGGTGCAGAGCTTTCAGAAGTCCGCCTCGCTGCGGCTGTCGATGACCTACGTTTACGCAGTGATGCCGATCTGCGCTGCCATCATGGCATGGTACGCGCTGGTGGATATCATTGAACTGCTGCTGGGCGACGAGACGACCCACGCTCAGGAGGAGTCGCTATGACGCTGCTGCTGTTTGGGCTGTTCTTCCTGTTTATGCTGCTGGGCGTGCCGATTGCCTTTGCGATTGGCGCCAGCACGCTCTATGCGCTCTATCAATCCGGCGTGCCGCTGATGGTGGTCACCCAGCAGATGTTCCAAGGCATTAACTCCTTTGCCCTGGTCGCGATCCCGATGTTTATCCTCGCTGGGGATTTAATGGCCCAGGGTAAGGTGAGCGAGAAGCTGGTCAGCTTTGCCGATTCGCTGGTCGGCTTTATGCGCGGCGGGCTGTCGGTGGTCTCGGTGATGGCGGGGATGTTCTTTGCGGCCATCTCCGGCTCTGGCGCCGCGACCACGGCCGCGGTGGGTTCCAGCCTGGTACCGGAGCTCAAGCGTAAAGGCTATGACCCGGCCTCAGCGGCCAGCTTGATCGCCGCCAGCGGCACCATCGGGGTGGTGATTCCGCCCTCGGTGCCGATGATCATCTACGCGGTCATCGCCCAGCAGTCGGTCTCCAAGCTGTTCCTGAACGGTTTTTTGCCGGGGCTGGCGATGGGACTGGGGTTGATGGCCATTGCGATTGCCCAGGCCTACAAGCGCCAATATCCCAAGGGCACACCGCTATCATTAACCACCATCTGGAATACCTTTAAAGATGCTAGCTGGGGCTTGATGACCCCGGTGATTATCCTCGGCGGGATTTTCTCTGGGATCTTCACGCCTTCCGAGGCGGCCGTGGTGGCAGTGAACTACGCCATGCTGGTGTCGCTGTTTGTCTATCGTGACCTTAACCTGCCCCAGATTTATAAGCTGCTGATCCGCTCGGCGATGACCACCGCAGTGATTATGCTGGTCATTGCCATGTCGGCGGTGTTGAGCTGGACGCTGTCTAGCTGGCAGGTGCCGGGGGCGATTGCTCAGGCGGTGCTGTCACTCTCTACCAACCCTTACGTGATTATGCTGCTGATCGTGGGGATTATTCTGCTCACCGGGGTGTTTATTGAAACCGCCAGTGCGCTGATTATTCTCACGCCGGTGCTGTTGCCGCTGGTGCTGCAGTTGGGGATTGACCCGATCCACTTTGGTTTGATTATCGTGGTGGGGCTCTCCATTGGCATGATTACCCCGCCGGTGGCGATCAACCTCTATGTGGCCTCCTCAATCACCCAGCTGCCGCTGGAGCGTATTACCCGCGCGATCATCCCTTACCTGCTGGGGCTGATTGGGGTGCTGCTATTAGTGGTTTACGTGCCGATTCTGTTGGGCTGGTCAGGTGGTTAGCCGGAAACGAAACGGGGCTTGCCAATGGCAAGCCCCGTTTTTATACCCGCTATAGCGCTAGGGGTTAGAACTCTTCCCACTCATCTGCAGCGTGCTTTGCCGGTGATGATGGCTGTGACGAGGCTTGCGATGAAAGCGCGGGGCGTTTCAGGCCTTTATCACCGCCACGCTGGTGAGGCGCCGGAGAGGCTAGCGCCTGATGCTGTGGCTCATCTTCGCCAAGCACAAAGGAATTGATGAGCTGATTCAGATGTTCTGCATGGCGGCGCATATTGGCGGCGGCAGTGGTCGACTCTTCTACCATGGCGGCGTTCTGCTGGGTCATGGTGTCCATTTCAGCCACGGCGGTGTTGATCTGGCCGATACCGCTGCTCTGCTCTTTAGCGCCCGCGGTGATCTCACCGATCACATCGGTAACTTTCGCCACGCTGGAGACAATCTCGCGCATGGTGTCGCCCGCGCTACGCACCAGCTTCGCGCCCGATTCAGTGTGCTGAACGGACGTATCGATAAGCGCACGAATCTCTTTAGAAGCATCGCTTGAACGGCTGGCCAGAATACGCACCTCTTGGGCCACCACGGCAAAGCCGCGGCCATGCTCACCTGCCCGTGCGGCTTCCACCGAGGCGTTGAGCGCCAGAATATTGGTCTGGAAGGCAATCGAATCGATCATGGTGATGATGTCGCTGATGCGCGATGCGGAGTCGTTGATATCGCGCATGGTGCTTTCGACCTGCCCCATTGAGGTCTCGCCTTCACGGGCCACGTCCGCGGTGGAAAGCACCAGCGTATTGGCCTGCTGGGCGTTGTCGGCGCTGTGGTTGACGGTCGAAGTGATCTCTTCCATGGAAGCCGAGGTTTCCTGGAGATTGGCCGCCGCCTGCTCGGTACGGGTGGCAAGCTCATCAGAGCTTTGTGAGATCTCCCCCGCCGCCTGGTGCACGCTCATTGTGCTGCTGCGCACATCGCGCAGAGTGTTCTGCATGCGCGCTACAAAGGCGTTGAATTGAACGCTAAGCTCGCCAATTTCGTCACCGCTTTCAACCGCTAAGCGACGGGTTAAATCACCGCGCCCCTGGGCAATATCGTGCATCGCCGCGGTCGTGCGCTTGATCGGCCCCAGCGTGCGACGCACCAGGCCATACGCAATCAGCGCAATGACGATAAATAGGCCCAGTCCCAACAGGGAGGCAAATATAATACCTTGGCGCAAATCGGCGGCAGCCGCGGCTTCAAGTTCGGCAATGGCATCGTCAGCATCGGTAACGTAAACGCCAGCACCAATGAGCCAGTCCCATTTTTCAAGGCGGTCAACGAAGGAGTGCTTGGGTTCTATTCTGTCGGTACCTGGGTAATCCCACATATAGCTGTAGAAGCCACCACCACTCTGGGCGAGCTCAATGATCTCGCGAATCAGGTAGGTGCCATCAGGGGTTTGTGCATCGATCATATTGGTGCCTTCACGCTCCGGTGCAGGCGCCGTGACGATGTTGTTACCGTCATAGTCGTAGATGAAAATGTAGTTGTTGTCTTCAAAGCGCATGGAACGCACAAGCTCAGCTACCTGCTGCTTGGCGGCCTCATCGTTGGCACCAGCTTGTTCGTAAATGGGCTCGATGGCAGAAGTCGCCATCTGGACGATATCGCGCACCGCACGGCGGCGCTCTTCAATAAGCATTTCACGCTGTTCTGCCAGTACGTTACGGGTGTCTTGGATGTTGCTATAGGCTTTAAAGCCAACCAGCGTAACCGTTACTAACAGAAGGGGGAGCAGTACAAGCATCAGCACCTTGGTTTGTAAACCCAGGGCACGTTTGGGAGCAGAAGAAGTAGTCATTTGTGAGCAAGTTCCAGAGGCTGTCTTGAGAAAAGATTTTTTTAATAGTTATAAGAAAGCTATCGACCTAAAATGAGCAAACTTTAACCAATTCTCGATATTTTCCACTTAATATTCAATTAATTAGCATTTAATAATTAAGTTCATAACCTAAGTTAAGGTTATTCATAAAATAAACGTCCAAGGTGGAGGTGTGGTGGCCAGGGATGGCCCGTTTTAGCACGATGCTAAACCACGAACTTCGGTTGCCCTGACCTCCCTACCGCCTGGTCAGGGCGACCTTTTTGTTTTATGTGCCTTCCTCGTACTTTGTAATCGTTCTTGCCGATTGTTATTTGCCGTCTCCATGGGCGTATCATGTCGCTAGTGCACAAGGAGGACGGCAAGCATGGTTCGAAACCACTCATTTTTTAGCGCTGTCTTGCTGCTGCTCCCCCGGTTGGCTCATTTTGCCTGGCGTGTATTACGCAATTTCCTGAAAAATCACGGCATCCTGCTTGCCGGTGGCGTGGGCTACAATATTCTGCTCTCTATTGTGCCGCTTTTTGCCGTGCTGGTGGTGCTATTAACCCAGGTGGTGGATCAGCAGCACCTTCTCAATGTGCTGTCGATACAAGCACGCCATATGGCACCCGCCCACGCCGAAGTCTTGGTTGAGGCCGTGCGCAGCCTCCTGGAATCCCGGGATGTCATCGGCATTCTGAGCTTTCCCATTCTATTACTGTTCAGCTCATTCGCCTTCCGTATGCTAGAAGACGCTTTAGCGATCATTTTCCATGCCCCGGATAGCCCGCATATCAAGCGCAGCGCCTGGGTGTCAGTGATGCTGCCTTACGCGTTTATGGTGGTGCTCGGGGCGGCACTTATGGTGCTCACGTTGGTGGTTACCTTGGCCAGTTCGCTGAATGCGCTGGTCATGGCAATCTTCGACCGTGAACTGCCATTGGCAGGGTTATCAGAACCGGTGCTTAACCTAGCTAGCTTTATCGGCGTATTTCTACTCTTCAGCGCTATCTACAAAGTGCTGCCGGTGGTGCGCATCGCTATACGCCGGGCAATCGTAGGCGGCTTTGCAGCGGCACTCATGTGGGAGGGGGTTCGGCTGTTACTGGTTTACTATTTTGCCAACCTGTCGTTCGTGAACGCCGTCTACGGTTCGCTGGCGGCGCTGGTGATCGTACTGATTAGCCTGGAAGTGGGCGCCATCATTTTACTGCTGGGCGCCCAGGTGATTGCCGAACTGGAGCGCAATTCACGCCTTGGCATGGCGTGGTATATCGACCCGAGTCGCCAGCCTATTACACGGGTAGAGTGAGCAATCCGAACGTGGCTGAGCTAGTCTTTAAACGCTTATCGCAAAACCATGATATAGGGGGTGAAAACGATGACGTTGTTCGATCTAACAGGCCGCACGGCGCTAATTACCGGTTCATCTGGAGGGTTAGGGCTTGCGATGGCGCGCGGGCTGGCGCAGTCAGGCGCTCAAATCATTATCCATGGGCGCAATCATGACAAACTAGAAGCCGCACGGCACGCGCTCTCCGAGGAGGGCCATCAAGTGCTTACAACGTCGTTTGATGTTGCCGACGAAGCCGCCATTGAGCAGGCACTTAAAGCGCTGAAAGACGATGGGATCAGTATCGATATACTGGTCAATAATGCTGGCATGCAGCTCCGTCGCCCTCTGCTTGAAGTCGAACTCGACCAATGGGATAAAGTCATTAACACTAACTTGACCAGCACGTTTCTACTGGGACGTAATGTTGCCAGGCAAATGATTGAACGCGGCAAGGGCGGCAAAATCATTAACATTGGGTCACTGATGAGCTCTGTCGCGCGGTCAACCGTGGGAGCTTATACGGCTTCCAAAGGCGGGGTGCGTTTATTGACCCAATCCATGGCAGCAGAATGGGCCGAGCATGACATTCAGACCAACGCTATCGGCCCAGGTTATATGATCACGGAAATGACCAAGCCGCTGGCCGATGACCCAACATTCAATGACTGGCTGATTAATCGCACCCCTTCCAAACGCTGGGGAGTGCCTGAAGACCTTGTCGGCACCGTGGTTTACCTCGCCTCTCCGGCTTCAAGCTACGTCAATGGACAGATCATTTATGTCGACGGCGGTATGTTGGCCGTTATTTAACGCCACGGCGCTTAGTGCATCAGTCAGCCAGCTACCACTAAAAGGCCGCCCAACATTTGGCGGCCTTTGCACACCGAGAATTTACTAAATGGCGCTGGTACTCGCGGAGGCCACTGTATCAGCCTGTGGGCGCCGCTCATCAAGCATGCCTTTATCGAGAATAAAGCGGATGATCTCTTCCAGCCCCACCCCGTCATACAGATTGGTAAACACAAAGGGCCGTTCGCCGCGCATCTTTTTGGAGTCCCGCGCCATGATGTCTAACGACGCATGCACCTGCTCGGCGATATCCATCTTATTGATAATCAGCAGGTCTGATTTGGTGATACCGGGGCCGCCTTTGCGGGGAATTTTGTCCCCGGCAGAAACGTCGATGACGTAGAGGGTTAGGTCGGAAAGTTCAGGGCTAAAGGTTGCCGAGAGGTTATCGCCGCCGGACTCCACCATCACCAGTTCCAGCTTAGGATGTCGCGCCTGTAGCTCGTCGATGGCGGCCAGGTTCATCGAGGCGTCTTCGCGAATCGCCGTATGCGGGCAGCCGCCGGTCTCTACGCCTAGAATACGATCCGCCGGCAGCGCATCGTGCTTGAGCAAAAAGTCGGCGTCTTCGCGGGTGTAGATATCGTTGGTGACCACGGCGATATCGTAGTAATCCCGCAGTGCTGAACAGAGCTGCTTGAGTAGCGCGGTTTTGCCGGAACCCACCGGGCCGCCCACGCCAATACGTAAACAGTGCGTCATGATGAATATCTCCTAACTTCTAAACAGTCGTGAATACTGGGTTTCGTGTAGGGCGCTTGCCAGGGCTAAGCCGGGCAGCACGGGCCCTAGCTCGTCGTCATCTAATGTCAGCGCTTGGTCAACGGCAGCCACTAACGCTGGCCGCAGCTTTTCTATAACGCGCTGGGCGGCGGTGTGGCCTAGCGGCAGGGCCTTGCAGGCCACCGCCAGCTGGTTCTCCAGCCACGCCCAGGCAAAACCCAGCAAGGTTTGTCTAACGGATACGCCGCGAGTGTGCGCCGTATAGGCAAAGAGCGTCACATAGCCTGCTTGAAGCGGAAGCAAGGGCAGTAGTAAGTCCTCACTTGGCATCAAGTCTAGGCTTTTCAACAGGCGCTTAAGAGAGGCGCCCAGGCGGCTATCTTCCGCGGCCAGCTCGGCGGTTTCCCGGGTGGCGGCTAGCCACTCGTCCCACTGGGCAATCGTATCGATGTCGCCTTCGCCAATGGCTTGATGCAGCCGCGCCAGCACGGGTAACTCGCAACGGGTTAAACCATCCTCCAATACACCGCTTAGCCACTCGGCAAGACTTGCTTCATCGCGTACCCAGTCAAGTTCAAAAGCGCTTTCCAAGCCTTGGGAAAACGCAAAAGCGCCGATGGGCAGCGCAGGGCTGACCAGCTGCATCAAGCCTAGCAGCGCCAGTTCATCGCTTTGGCTGTTTTGCGCAGTTACCTCAGTGGGCATGGTGATGCTCATGTGAGTGGTCGTGGTCGTGGTCGTGGTCGTGGTCGTGGTCGTGTGAATGATCGTGCGAATGGCCATGACCATGTGAATGAGAGTGCCCGCCACCTACTTGGTTATAGGCGCCCGGCTCGGGGTCGAAGGTGGCGTTATGGTGCTCCAGTTCGGCCCCCAGCAGTTCGGCGAGTTCTTCCAGCACGTGATCCGGCGGGAAGCGCACCCAGGCGCCCTTTTCGTCTTCACCCAGTGCCAGCTGTACGTGGCGGTTGCCTAAGTGGTAAGCCAGCCGCGCCAGCGGTAAGCCAGTACTCACTCGCGCGGTAACCACCGGTTCTACGGCGGCGCATACGCGCACGACTTCGCCGCTTTCGGCTTTTAGGCCTTCGCCGCTGCGCAGTACCGGGCCGCGATCCAGAAATAGGCCCAGCTCGCGGCCGCTATCGCTTTGGGCTTTTAAGCGCCCACGAATGCGTAGCTCAAAGGGCAGAGTGAGTGTGTCGCTGGCGGCGCTTTCCTCTATCGGCCCTAAGCGTTCTATGAGTTTAAGCATTGCTATTGTCCTTTCGCTATCTATGTGGCTGTGCCGGGGGTAGGCCTACGAGAGGGCGCTGTGAATACCTCCCTGTACGCTACTTTTGCCATCCATGGCAAAAGACCCTCTCTACGGCCTACCCCCGTCACCTCGACCTAAGTGCAATAGCCTCAATTAAAATAAATGATAACGCTGGGCCAGCGGCAGCTCGGTTGCGGGTTCGCAGGTTAAAATTTCGCCATCGCAACGGACTTCGTAAGTTTGTGGGTCGACGGTCAAATCGGGGCAGGCATCATTCAGTTTCATATCCTGCTTGCGCACCTGGCGCACATTTTTACACGCGGCGAGTTCGCTATTAAGCCCCAGGGTCTGTTTGATTCCTGCGTCTAACGCGGCCTGGCTAACAAAACTGAGCCGAGTCTGGCTCGCTGCACGGCCGAAAGCGCCAAACATGTACCGGTAATGCACTGGCTGCGGGGTAGGAATCGAGGCGTTGGGGTCGCCCATGGGCGCCGCCGCAATCATGCCGCCTTTGATCATCATGGCCGGTTTTACGCCGAAAAAGGCCGGTTTCCATAGCACCAGATCCGCCAGCTTACCCACTTCGATAGAGCCCACTTCATGGGCAATCCCGTGGGTAATCGCCGGGTTAATGGTGTACTTGGCGATATAGCGCTTGGCGCGGAAGTTATCGGCGCCCAGGGCTTCATCTTCCGGCAGCAGGCCGCGCTGCACCTTCATTTTATGGGCGGTTTGCCAGGTACGGCAGACCACTTCACCTACCCGCCCCATGGCTTGGGAGTCTGAAGCGATCATCGAGATCACGCCCAGGTCATGCAGAATATCTTCCGCGGCGATGGTTTCGCGGCGAATGCGCGAGTCGGCGAAGGCCACGTCTTCGGGAATATTGGGATCCAGGTGGTGACACACCATCAGCATATCGAGGTGCTCGTCGATGGTGTTGACCGTGTAGGGCCGCGTTGGGTTGGTGGACGACGGCAGCACGTACGGTTTGGCACAGGCGGTTAGGATATCCGGCGCGTGGCCGCCGCCAGCACCCTCGGTGTGGTAGGTATGAATGCAGCGCTCTTTGAACGCGGCCAGGGTGTCTTCCACAAAGCCCGATTCGTTCAGGGTGTCGGTGTGGATCGCCACCTGCACATCATAGGCATCGGCGACGTTAAGGCAGTTATTGATCGAGGCAGGCGTGGTGCCCCAATCTTCGTGCAATTTGAGGCCCATGGCGCCTGCTTGGAGCTGGAGCTCTAGGGACTCCGGCAGGCTGGCGTTGCCTTTGCCCAGAAAGCCAATATTCATGGGCATATCGTCCACCGCTTGCAGCATCTTACCGATGTGCCAAGCGCCGGGGGTACAGGTGGTTGCGTTGGTACCGGTGGCCGGGCCGGTGCCGCCGCCGAGCATGGTGGTGACGCCGCTCATCAGCGCTTCTTCGACCTGCTGGGGGCAGATAAAGTGAATGTGGGAGTCGATGCCGCCCGCGGTCAGAATTTTGCCTTCGCCGGAGATAATTTCGGTGCCGGGGCCAATCACGATCTCAACATCGGGCTGTACATCAGGGTTGCCCGCTTTGCCAATCGCCGCGATACGTCCGTTTTGAATCCCTACATCGGCCTTAACAATGCCCCACCAGTCTAAAATCAGCGCATTGGTGATGACTGTATCCATGACCGTGTCGTCAGCGCGCTGGCTTTGGCCCATGCCGTCGCGGATGACCTTGCCGCCACCGAATTTCACTTCATCGCCATAGTGGGTGGCGTCTTTTTCGACTTCAATCCAAAGCTCGGTATCGCCCAGGCGCACGCGGTCGCCCACCGTGGGGCCGTACATATCGGCATAGGCTTGCCGACTGATCTTGTTAACGGGTTTCATTGTTTACCTCCATCCAGCGCGCCCATCACATCGCCGCGAAAGCCGTAAATTTCGCGCTTGCCGACAAAGGGAATCAACGTGACTTCGCGGGTCTGGCCGGGCTCAAAGCGAATCGCCGTGCCTGCGGCCACATCCAATCGGTAACCCCGCGCCTTGGCGCGATCAAAGGTCAGTGCTGGGTTGGCTTCGGCAAAGTGGTAGTGGGAACCAATTTGTATCGGCCGGTCGCCGGTATTGCCCACCTCAACCGTGATGCGCTCCCGCCCCACACAAAGCTCGATCTCACCCTCTTTTAACTGATACTCACCGGGAATCATCTGCTTGCTCCTTTGTTCAATCGCCCCTCACACAATAGGCGTATGTACAGTGACCAGTTTGGTGCCGTCGGGGAAAGTGGCTTCGACCTGCACTTCGTCGACCATTTCGGCGACGCCGTCCATCACGTCTTCACGGCTGAGTATCTCGCGACCATAGCTCATTAAATCGGCCACGCTGCGGCCATCCCGGGCGCCTTCCATAATCTCGAAACTGATCAGCGCCACCGCTTCCGGGTAGTTGAGCTTTAAACCACGTGCGCGGCGACGCTCCGCCAGCTGGGCGGCGGAGAACAGCAGCAGCTTGTCTTTGTCTCTCGGGGTTAATTCCATGGAATATGTCTCCAGCAATGCATCACAGTGATACGTATTAGGTTAGCCAAATTCGCGGCGTATGCGCGGCGCGGTCGATCCAACGGGGGCGCAGCAGTTGCCAGGCTTGTTCACACAGCGCCCAGGCTTCGTTACGCGAATTACCCAGATAGCGCAGCAGCACTACGCCATGGCGAACGGTGACCGCCCAGCGCGGGTTATCCGGCAGCGCTTCACGCAGGGCCTCAATAGCCGCAGGTGCGTCGCTAATGCCTACCGCCCACAGCGTGGCTTGCACCGTGGCGCCGCCTTGGCCCCAGCGGCCCGCGAAACGTGGGTGAAGCGGATCCAGCGGCTGGCGCTCTAGCCACAGCGGCTTGCCGTCCAGGGTTAAGCGAAAGTGCTGCTCAATACGTCCAGAGATGTAAGGTAACTCGCTGGCTGGGCGGCCCAATGCCATCACTTCCCAACCCAGGCAGCGGGCGCTGCCGTGAAGGTCAATTTGGGTGCGCTGCTCGCCTTTGGAGCCATCAAAGGCGAGGGTCTCCTGGGGCAGCCATTCCAGGACCGCGCCATCTTCAACGCTTAACCGGGTGTGCTGCGTCCAGGCGACGCCCTGGCTGTCGGCTTTATAGAGTTTATTGGCGGCGGGAGTGGTGAGCAGCGCATGGGCGCCACTCTCGACATCGGCGCTAATGGAGAGCGCATCGCCACTGACTAGGCCACCCGGCGGGTGAAGCACATAGACATGGCAGGCCTCACCGCGGCCTTCCGGATAAAACGGGCGCTGCACCCGTAGTGGCCCTGAGTGGCGCGCCTGCACCATGCGGGTGACGCCGTCGCGGTTGGCAAAGCGTAGCGCTAACGAAGCTGCCCAGTGGCGGCCCGCATCAAAGCGGTGGCCGGAGGCAACTTGCGGTTTTGCGAGATCGCACAGAATCATGGGTCGCTATCGCTTCCTTTTTCACTAAGCCGTTAACTTATAGAAGCAATTAATGCGCCAAAATGGTGAAAAACCCTACTGGGCGATCAATGGTAGGGATTAACGCAAGTAGCTTGCAGCGCCACACGCCCATTCGCACCAAAATAGAACCACACTAAACCCTAAATGCACCAAATAAATGCAGCCACTCCTGGTTTAAACTCAACCCAGCTTATGCTCACTCTTCCCACCCTCATGCACCACAACTCGATTCCGACCGCCGCGCTTTGCTTGATAAAGCGCTTGGTCAGCCCGCTGTAAAGAGTGATTATAGTCGGGGTGGCCATCGTGGAGCGTAACGCCCACGCTAATCGTCACATTAAGCAACGTATCGGCGCCCGCGAGCATCGGCTCTTTAGCCACCGCCTGACGCAAACGCTCAGCAAATAAGCGGCTGCCGTCATGATCGGTATCCACTAGCACGATTAAAAACTCTTCGCCCCCCATGCGGAACACGTAATCTCCCCCGCGAGTGGAGCGGTCAAGGATACTCGCCACCTGTTGCAGCACGGTGTCGCCAGCGTCGTGCCCATGGGTATCGTTGATCGATTTAAAGTGGTCGATGTCTACCATCAACAGCGCAAAGCAGTGCTCCGAGTGGCGGGCAATATCAATTTCACGGCTAAGCACCACCGATAGAAACTTACGGTTAAGCAACCGGGTTAGGCTATCGCGACCGGCATCTAAACCAGAGGCGCGCTCCAACACATCGTCAAGCAGCATCAACACCGTGCGGGCGGCGTCTCGAATCTCGCCCAGCGCCTTAAGCCGTTGGCTAGCATCTTCATGTAGCAGGACCTCCAGCCACTCACGATCCACCTGCTGAATATGCCGTGAAATAGTGACAATCTCTGGCGCGCCCTCAAACGCATGGCACGCTTTATGGAAGTACCACAAACCAAAGTCGGAATTGGCTAACTTCGGCAGCGTGGCGATATCCTGCTGGGCGGCGACGGCAAACATCAGTGCGTTTTCCCAGTTCAGCAGCGCCGAACGCTGGCGCTCACGCTCATCACCAATGCTTTGAGTAAGGGAAAATAGCTTGTACGCCTCTTCGGTGCGGGCATTACGGTCACTGGCCACTGAGTAAGCGTGGCTCATGATTTCCATGGCCATATCAATATGTTCAGAGACATACACCGAGGCATCCCCCGGGGAGAGCGGGCTTTTGAACGTAGCACTAAGCTGCTGATACAACGCCTGCTTAAGCTGTCGCGCCCCGTTAAGCACCAGATTGATCGGAATATCGATGCGAGCATGCACCTGCCCAACTTTCTCCTGCTGCTCAACCAAGGCTTCGAAATCGACGTGCTCGACGGCAAACATGGCCTTCAGCCAGCGCCGCATAGAGGGATTTAAGCGCTGCTCCACTTGATCGTTGGAGAGAAACAGCGAGGCATGCGGGTCTTCCAGCATTACGCTGTAAAAGTGGTCAGCAAAATAGCCACAATGCCGCGTTACCAGTGTTTCCACCGCCTGGCGCAGTGGCCTAGGCGTGCGCTCTAATAACGTCTGCCACTCGGCGGCGAGCTGATGTTTATCTTTATAGCGCATACCCCACCTGCTTCTTATTGCTAAAACAATCAATGTTACAGGCAAAAAATCGCCTTCAACCGAACACAGAACAGGGTTTTAGCGAATAAGCAGGCACCCGCTAGATCATTCCCCCAGATACCTCTCTACCCTGGGTATCACTTGACCAGGGCAACAGCGTCATGTATATCATTTGATAGTATTTTGAAGTATCAAATGAGGATAACGCCATGAATGTCCACTTCACTCAATACCAGCCACCCAAAGCCCTGGTATCCGGCTTCTGGCAACAGATTGGCCTGCCTGCACGGGGCCGCAAGTTGCATGAGCTACTGCATCAAGGCGTGGAGTACCGGGTTTACCCCCGGCTAGCGAAGGTATCAGGTATCGAGCAGAAGGCGCTGGCGGGCTATGTGGATATTCCCTCTGCCACGCTCAGCCGCCGCGCCAAATCGGGCCGCTTCAAAATGGCGGAGAGTGACCGGCTGTATCGCTTTGCTGAACTCTTCAAGGCGGCACTGGATCTGTTCGAGGGGGACGCTGAGGGCGCCCGCGCCTGGCTGCTCAAACCCAATGCGGGGCTAGGCGGTCGTCGCCCTGTCGAAATGAGCGCCACATCGGCAGAGTATCAAACGGTGTTGAACCTGATCGGGCGGCTGGAGCACGGGATCTCGGTATGAACGAAGTCACCGCCTATCGGCTGGTTAAGCGTAAGTTTCAGGAGACAGCGTTTGATGGCGAGGGCGCACGGCTTTACGGTGGGCGCTGGAACAGTCCCGGTAACGCCTGTGTGTATGTGGCAAGCTCCGAGTCGCTGGCGCTACTGGAAATTATGGTGAATCTGGAAAGCTATCGGCTGCTCAATGCGTATGCGCTGCTGCGCCTGACGCTGCCAGCCGACAGCATTTTAAGCGTTGGCAAAGAAGATCTACCGGAAAACTGGCAGGAAGCCCCAGCGCCCGCAGAGACTGCTGAACTTGGCGATGGCTGGCTGGCATCCAAGCAAAGTCTGGCACTGGCAGTGCCGAGCGTGGTCGTGCCGAGAGAGCTCAACTACATGCTCAACCCGGCGCACCACTTGTTTGATCAAATCATCGCGACGGCCGTGGCGCTGCCCTTCCAGCCCGATCCAAGGCTTTGAACCGGGTGTGGATAACTTAAACCGTCCTTAGCAGATTTCAAAGGCGCGTTAGTAACCCGTCTTACGTTTATTCCCGCAATACTCAGATACCCCTTTCAGCCCACCTCAGCGTCTTTTATCCGCTTGACATTGCATGAATAGCGCCACAAACTTAGCCAAGGCTATACTTCTTTCACCAAGACAATAAAATTACACGAAGCAATTTCAACCCAACGACCTCATGTCGAGTCTGGAGCTTAATGATGGCAACAAAACATGCCGTGATTCTATTGGGAATGCTCCCTTTAAGCCCATTGGCAACTGCTGATGAAGCGCCCTTAAACGTGGTGGCAACGATTGGGATGATTGCCGATGTGGCGCAACAAGTAGGCGGCGAATGCGTTCATGTGGAAGCCATGATGGGCCCAGGCGTAGACCCCCACCTGTATCAGGCAAGCGCTAGCGATGTGGCCCTGCTGCGTGGCGCCGAGCAAATTATCTATTCGGGCTACTCACTGGAGGGGCAGCTAGGGAGCGTGCTGGAGAATTTCTCTACCCGAACGCCAACGCTTGCCGTGGCTCCCGCTTCCATTGATCCTGCGTCGTTGATCACCGCTCAGGATGTCTATGGGGTCGATCCTCACCTGTGGATGGATATCTCTTTATGGGCACAAACGCTGCCCACCTTGCGTGATACCTTCAGCGAAGCACGCCCTGAGTGCGCAAAGACGATTGAAGCTAATACCGAGCGCTATCAGGCTCAGTTGCAAGCCCTGCATGCATGGGTCAAAGAGAGTATCGCCAGCATTCCCGAAGAGCAGCGCGTGCTGGTCACCGCCCACGACGCGTTTAACTATTTTGGCCGTGCTTACGACATCGACGTTGAAGGTATCCAAGGGATCAGCACCGAAACCGAAACCGGGATCGCTGATATTCGCAGCATGGCGGATAGCGTGGTCACGCGTAACGTGCCCGCGGTATTTGTCGAGAGCACGATCAATCCACGCACCATTCAAGCAGTGATCAATGCCGCCAGGCAGCGCGGCCATGATGTTGCGATCGGTGGCGAACTCTACTCCGACGCCATGGGCGATGAAGGTACGGTCGATGGCACGTACATGGGGATGATTTACCGTAACACTCAGCACATTGTCGAGGCGCTGGGCGGTTCGCTGGCGCCGCTGCCAAGCACACTGAACGACTGGGCCAGCGAGTGGCAGCTCGCTCACTAAGCATTCAATAAGGCAGCGTATCCATGGCGACATCCGACTATACCGACACCGCTTTGAGCATTAAAAATCTGACGGTGAGCTACCATAACCAGCCCGTGCTTTGGGATATCGATCTGGATATTCCCGCCGGTGTGATGGCGGGTATTGTCGGCCCTAATGGCGCGGGGAAGAGCACGCTTATCAAAAGTCTGCTGGGGCTGGTGCCGTCGCTTTCCGGCGAGGTGATGGTGCATGGGCGCCCCTACGCCGCGCAGCGTAGACGGGTGGGCTACGTGCCCCAGCGCTCAAGTGTTGATTGGGATTTCCCTACCACCGCGCTGGACGTAGTCACCATGGGGCTTTACGGGCGCCTGGGCTGGTTCAGACGACCGGGTCGAAAAGAGCGTAACGAGGCGCTGGGAGCCCTTGAGATGGTCAGTATGAGCGCCTTCGCTGACCGCCAGATCAGCCAGCTTTCCGGCGGCCAGCAACAGCGGGTATTTCTGGCCCGGGCGCTGGTGCAGCAGGCCGATGTCTATTTTCTCGACGAGCCCATGGCCGGGGTCGATGCCACCACCGAGCGGGCCATTATCGATATCCTGCGCCGCCTGCGCGACGCGGGCAAAACGCTGATCGTGGTGCATCACGACCTGCAGACTGTGCGCAACTACTTTGACTGGCTGCTGCTGTTAAACGTGCGTGTGATCGCCAGCGGCAAGGCCGAGGACGTATTCAAGATCGACCACCTGCGCCAGGCTTACGGCGGCCAGATCGCGCTACTTAACGATAATGAATCGTTAATGTTTGCCGCCTCAAAGGTGACGTAACCCATGGCGTGGATTGAACTCTTATCTGATTACACCTTTCAGAATGTGGTGATCGGCGCCTCGCTTCTGGGGCTGATTAGCGGCCCCCTGGGCTGTTTTGCGGTGCTGCGTCGCCAAAGCCTGTTGGGAGATGCGATTTCCCACGCCGCCCTTCCCGGCATCTGTTTAAGCTTTATCATCACCGGCAGCCGTGATATTGGCGGGATTATTATTGGATCGCTGATCACGGGCTCAGCTGCCGCGCTGATTATGCTAATGCTGACGCGCTTAAGTCGCCTTAAAACCGATGCGGCCTTGGGTGCCTGCCTGAGTATCTTTTTTGCCGTGGGCATTGTCCTGCTCACCTATATCCAGGGCACCAATAACGCCTCCCAGGGCGGCCTTGAGGCCTTTCTATTCGGCCAGGCCGCCGCGACGCTGCGCTCCGACTTATGGGTGATGGGCAGCATTACGCTGATCACGCTGCTGCTGCTCGCCACCTTCTGGAAACAGGCCAAACTGGTCACCTTTGATGCGGAGTATGCCCGCACGCTCGGCATGCCCACTACTGCCATCGAGGCATCGCTCACCGCCATGGTTGCGCTGGCGGTCGTGGTCGGCCTGCAGATGGTCGGTGTAATTTTGATGGCCGCCATGATCGTGGCACCCGCGGCCGCAGCCCGACAGTGGAGCCGCCACCTGGGCGGCATGCTCGCCATCGCCGCAGGCGTCGGTATTGTCAGTGGTGTTTCAGGGGCGACCATCAGCACCCTATCGCGGGGCCTGGCAACCGGCCCGCTGATTGTCCTTACTGCGACCACCATCGTGCTTCTATCGTTGGCATTGGCGCCCGGCCGTGGCCTGCTGTGGGGTGTGATAAAGCACTATCGCCAAAAGTCAGCGCTGCAGAAACAGCAGCTACTTTATGCGCTATATAAGCACTCGGCCGATCCCTCACGCGCACTCTCAACACTCGGTTCACGCAGGATGCTCAATAAGCTTAAGCAGCAAGGCTACCTAACCCGCTCTCCACGCGGCACCACCCCAGGCGACGACTGCTGGGGGCTAACGGCACAGGGCCAGGCGGAGGCTAGAAGAGTGGTCGAGGCCTTTGAGGAGTTAGCATCATGATGGCAGAACTGCTGACCACAACTGCCCTGCCCATTATTCTAGTCGGTGCGATGGTGGGCATCGCCTCCTCGGCGGTGGGCACCTTTTTAGTGCTGCGTGGCAACAGCATGTTATCCGACGCAATCAGCCATTCGATTGTGTTTGGCATCGTCATCGTCTGGCTGCTGACCAAGCAGCAAAGCGGAGCAGTGCAACTGATTGGTGCAGCACTCACTGGGCTGTTAACCGTGCTGCTCACCGAAGCGCTAGCGAGCACCAAGCGGGTCAAGCAGGACACTGCTATCGGTTTGGTCTTCCCGGCACTGTTCTCGATTGGGGTGCTGCTGTTAAATATTTATGCCAACGATGTGCATATCGATACACACACCGTCCTGCTCGGTGAGATCGGGTTTGTCTGGCTGGATACTATCGATCTGTTTGGCCTGCCCATCCCCCAGGCGCTGGTATCGATGAGCGTGATGACGCTGCTCAACTACGGCTTTATCGGCCTGTTCTACAAAGAGCTCAAGCTGGCGACCTTCGACCCCGCACTGGCCAAAACCTTCGGTTTTATGCCCTCGATTCTTTTCTATGCGCTGCTAATGCTAACTAGTTCCACCGCCGTGGCGGCCTTTGACGCGGTAGGCGCGGTGCTGTTTATCGCCTTTGCCATTGTCCCCGCCTCCGCCGCTTATTTGCTGACCGACCGGCTGTGGATGATGTTTATCATCGGCGCGCTGATCTCAATCGCCTCGAGTATTTCTGGCTACTACCTCGCAGTGTATCTCAACGTATCCATTGGCGGCATGATGGCCGTCATGACCGGCGTATTCCTGATGCTCGCCTTTCTGGCTGGGCCGCGCTATGGCGTGATTACCCAACTGGTCAAACGCCAACGGGCACGCCAGGCGCCGGTGGAGCCGCCTGCATTGTTTTGAAAGGCTAAACGTCAGTACCAGGGCGCCACTTGCAACGACGAAGACGCACGCTTTTATGCAGGCCCTAGCCACGTGAACGCTCGTTCAGCATTACCAGCGCACCCGTAATAAGCGCTCGCATACCTTCCTCTAATTCCGCCTCCATTTCGGCCTCCTCCAGGCCGCGGTTCGCCTCCTCGACAGGCTCTTTCCCCACTACCGAATAAATCGTATCGGCGACGGAAAAGCATTGAAAAGCTATCGTCGCCAGAAGCCAGCGAGCCTGCTCCTGGGAGATATCATACACCTCCGCAATATGGTTTTGATGTGCACGAATTTTTTCAATCATGGGCTGAGTGGCAGCCAAGCGACGAATCACATAGGGCGTTAATCCTGGGTGAGCTTTGACAAACTCGCTTATCGAAGCGGCAAAAGTGAATAGATACTCTTTCAATTCCCCGGGCGCATCATTGGAAGCTCGTGGAATTTTCCAACGTTGAAATATCTCTTCGGCCACTAAGCATTTCAGCGCCTTCAAATTGGGCACGTGCTTATAAAGCGCCATATGGCTGATGCCTAGCGCGCTGGCCACCCCGACAAAGGTGATGTTGGGTAGGCCGATTTCGATACCCGCATTCGCAATACGCTCAAGCGTGATGGTAGGCGGCCGCCCTCGTGTTTTAACTGGCTGTTGCGTTGTCATATTGCGTCCTTGATCACTAGCGCCCCTTATCTAGCCATTCACTCACCGTAGGGTCAATTAGCCGATTGACATGCAATTATATTAATTAGTTTATTGCCATGAAACTAATTATCTATTAGCCTAATTAAACGCGACTAATTCTCGTTACAGCTAGCTGCTACGCAGGCTCACTAAACCCCCATGGCCGAGTACTAACGTTTCATGAGCACGCACGACACATCGATACCCCAAGGCAAGAGCCCCATCAGCCAAGTGTTGGCCCCTATACGCACACGGCTTTTTGCCGCGGCAATGCTAGCGGGCATCGGCACGATATTAACGATGGTGCCTCTCGCCGGGATGGCGCATATCGCCAAGATTCTTATGTCTGCCCCAGACACCGCCTGGGAGTTATCAACCGCCAATGCGCGTGAAGTCGGCTGGGTGGTAGCCGCCAGCGTCGTGAGTGTCTTCATCGGCATGGGGTGCATGTTCCTGGGCGAACTGGTAGCGCATCTGGCGGATAACCGACTGACCTACCACCTCCGCCTAGCGGTTATGCGGCGCTTGTCCCAGGCGCCGCTTGGCTGGTTTACCAGCCGAGCATCCGGCGACGTCAAGCAAGCGATGCAGGACGATATTGCGACGCTGCACAGCCTGACCGCGCACTTTTACACCGCGGTAGGACGAGCACTTGGCGCCTTACTGATCTCGGTGATTTACCTGGTCGCACTGGATTGGAAAATCGCCGTGATTACGTTGCTGCCCTTGCCCGGGTTCTTTCTTTTCCTGCGCCGACTCATGCAAGCCAGCAAAGCCAATATGGGTGAGTTTGTCACGCAGCTTGAGCGCATGAATAACGCCATCAATGAATTTGTCTGCGGTATTCCCGTGGTCAAGGCGTTCGGTACGACCGGGCAAGCCTATCGAGGCTACCAGCAGGCAGTGGACAGCTTTGCCCAGGCATTTGAGCTTTTTACCCGCCCTCTGGTCGCTTCAATGGCGCATGTCCATGCCATGGTGACGCCGGTGACGATATTGGGACTGGCGCTCACCTTCGGCACATTTTCCGTTGCCAACGGCTGGGCAGACCCTGTCGATATAGTGCCGTTCATTCTGGTGGCGCCTGGCATCTGCGCCCCATTACTGCTGCTGCATACTTTGCTGCACGACTTAGGCAGTGCCGTTGGCGCCGCCCAACGCGTGGCGGCGCTGCTTGAAACGCCGGTGCTGCCCTCCATACCCGCCAATGAGCGCCAGCTCCCAGATGGCCATGAAGTTCGCTTCGAAAACGTAAGTTACACCTATGACAACGCGCAAAACGGGCTGTCGAACCTTCACTTTACGCTTGCCCCTGGCAGCATGACGGCGATTGTCGGCCCCTCGGGGGCGGGCAAATCAACCCTGGCACGACTGCTGCTGCGCTTTTTTGACCCAACCCAAGGGCGCATTACGTTAGGCGGAGTGGATCTGCGTCATCTTGAGATGGCAACGCTCTACCAGCGTATCGGTTTTGTTCTGCAGGACGTGCGCCTCATCCATGCCAGCCTTCGCGACAACATTGCGTTGGGCCGCCCTTCGGCCAGCCAGCAGGAAATCGAGGAGGCCGCTCGCGCGGCGAATATTCACGAGCGTATTGCAGCACTGCCTCACGGTTACCTATCGGTTGTTGGCGAAGATATCCAGCTGTCAGGCGGCGAGCAGCAGCGTGTCAGTATTGCCCGCGCCATGTTACTTGACCCTCCCCTATTGGTGCTGGACGAAGCGACAGCAGCGCTTGACGCCAGCAACGAGCTGGCCATCCAGCAGGCACTGTCGCGTTTAACCCGGGGACGCACGCTTGTGATTATTTCGCATCGCCTCGAGACGATCGTGCACGCCGATCACATTCTGGTACTCGATGGCGGTACGGTCGCTGAGCAAGGCGATCACGATCATCTGCTTGCCAGAGGTGGCCTTTATGCTCGCCTTTGGGCGCTGGAAGAGAACACAACCTCACTGGAATCGAAGGTGCCAGCGTGCTGAAAATACTCAATCAACTGCTTGGCGACGACACCACGCTCTTGCGTCGCTATCTCGGGCTGGCCATCGCCTATGGTGTGCTAAGCGGCCTGACCATCCTGGCCCTTGTTCCGCTGCTCAAGTACCTGCTGATCGGCCAACTCAGCGTGGCCACCGCCTGGCTGGCAGCGCTACTTTGCGGCATCCTGATCTGTTGGGGCGTGCGTTGGCACGTGGAACAGGCGGGCGTCCGTGTCGGCGTAGCCATCTTGCAGTCGGGCCGCCATCGCCTAGGCGAACACGTGGCTCATCTGCCGGTCGGCTGGTTTACCTCGACGCATACCGCGCGCCTTAGCCATGTCACCACGCAGGGTATGATGGCGGTGGCTCAGCTCCCTGCCCACGTCTTTACACCGGTGATCAGCGGGCTTGTCACGCCTATCGTCATCCTTGCCGCGCTGTTGGTGTTGCACCCACCGCTGGGCTTGGCGGCGCTGGTCGCGCTGCCGCTGCTTGTGGGGATCTTATTCCTCACCGCCAAGCTTGCCCGGCATGCCGACAGTGCCTTCCAGCAACACTTTGCCGAGACCAGCCAGCGCATGGTCGAGTTCGCCAGTGCTCAGACGGTATTACGCGCCTTTAGTGGCAAAAACCACAGCACGCGCTTCTTGGAACAGGCCATGGAAAAACAGCACCGCTCGGGAACAAGGCTGGCTTGCCTCTCGGCACTTTCGGCGCTGCTCAATGCCTGGGCAGTGCAGGCAGTCTTTGCCGTGCTGCTGATCGTAACGACCGTGTGGATCAATGCGCTTCTGGAAGGATCGCTGACGGCGTCGAGCATCACCAGCGTCATCGTTGCGTTGATGCTGGTCAGCCGATTCGTCGAACCACTGCTAGACGTCGCCCAGCATAGCGACATTTTGCGCAGCGCAAAGGGCCAGCTCGAGGCGATACAGGCGATTTTCGACGCTGAACCCTTAGCCGAGCCAACGGCTCCTCAGCCGCCCCGCGATGCCTCCATCGAATTGCGAGCTGTGCGCTTTCGCTATGCGCCGCATGAGCCCGACGTGCTCAACGGGGTGAGCCTGTCTATCACGCCTGGCAGCATGACCGCCTTGATCGGCGAGTCAGGCTCGGGCAAGACCACCCTGGCGCGACTGGTGGCGAGGTTTTTCGATGCCGATCACGGAAGCGTTTTAGTCGGCGGTGTGGACGTGCGCGCTATGTCAAGCGCCCAGCTTGCGGATCACGTAAGCCAGATCTTCCAGGAGAGCTACCTGTTTGCCGGCAGCATTGCTGACAATATTCGCTTTGGACGCCCCAAAGCCAGCGATGCCGAACTGAGGGAAGCAGCGCGTCTGGCCGGTGTCATCGAGATCGTCGAACGCCTGCCCCAAGGCTTGGATACCCCGGTGGGCGAAGGCGGCACCCGCCTTTCCGGCGGCGAGCGCCAGCGTATCGCCATCGCCCGAGCACTGATCAAGGATGCGCCCATTCTACTGGTGGATGAAGCGACTGCCGCACTGGATGCGGAAAATCAGGCCATCATTACCCAGACGCTGGTTCGCCTGAGAGGCCAACGTACTCTATTGGTGATCGCCCACCAACTCTCTACTGTGGGCATGGCTGACCAGATCATCGTGCTGGATGACGGACACATCGTTGAGCAAGGCGCGCCCGATGAGCTACTCGCTCGGCAGGGGCGGTACGCCACGTTTCTTGGCCAGCGTCAGGCCGCCAACGGGTGGCGCATCACCGCGGATAAAACGGGGGAAACCGCCTCGTGATGCGCGTGTATCTGCCTTGCCTGTTTGTATTGCTTTGCGGACTATCGTTACTGGTCGGCGCGCGGCAGATGAGCGGGTACCAACTCATCACCCTGTCAGAGGATGCGTGGTTGACGCTGACGGCCAGCCGACTGCCGCGTCTTATCACGGTGTCGTTGACCGGTGTGGGCCTGTCGATTTGCGGTGTGATTCTGCAGCATATCGTACGCAACAAGTTCGTAGAGCCAGCCACCTCGGGCGGGCTTGATGCCGCCAAACTGGGCATTCTCGTAGCGCTGACCCTAATGCCTGCGGCCGGCGCTGGATCACGAATGCTTGCCGCCCTGCTCTTCTGCTTCGCGGCGAATGTCGTGTTTATCACTATCGTTCGCCGCATCAGGTTCACCAACACCGTGCTGATTCCCGTCATCGGCTTGATGTACGGTGGCGTGCTAAGTGCCCTAGCCGAGTTCTACGCCTACCGCCATAACATCCTGCAAAGCATGCAGGGCTGGCTGCTGGGCGACTTTTCGAAGATCGTCCAGGGGCATTACGAAATTATCTACCTCATCCTGCCGGTCGTTGTGCTGACCTACCTCTACGCTCATCGCTTCACGGTACTGGGCATGGGGGAAGACATGGCGACGAGTTTAGGCGTGAACTATCTCGTCACCTCCACTCTGGGGCTTATGCTGGTGGCCATTACCGTCTCGGTCACGGTCATCGCCGTGGGCGCTATCCCCTTTGTCGGCTTAGTGATTCCCAATCTGGTCGCGCTCTACTACGGCGATAACCTGACTCGCACCCTGCCAGCCGTAGCACTGTCGGGGGCGACCCTGCTGCTGGCCTGCGACATTGTGGGCCGGCTGCTGATCTATCCCTTTGAAGTACCCATCGGCTTAACGACGGCTTGCGTCGGGGGAATACTGTTTCTGGTCTTGATTGTCGGGAGAACACAACGATGACGGTCAAGACCCGCCACTTCGTTTGGGTAGCCGTGGTCGCTCTTGCGCTCGTTTTCGTCTTCATGCGCTCCGGTCTCGACCTCGCGTATGTGATTCCGAAACGGCTCGAGCGGTTGGCCACCATGGTGATCGGCGGCATCTGTGTCGCCTGGTCTGCCATTACGTTTCAAAGTCTTACCGGCAACCGGATCTTAACGCCTGCCATCATGGGCTACGAGGCCGTCTATCTGCTGTTTCAGGCCCTGTTGATGCTGATGCTGGGCACCCGCAGCCTGGTGGTGCTCGGCGAGCACGGCAACGTCGCGTTCTCTATCCTGCTGATGCTTGGCTACTCCTGGGCGCTGCATCGCTGGCTGTTTCGCGACGGTAGAGACAACGTCTATTTCCTGCTGCTGGTCGGACTGGTACTGACAATGGTCATTACCACTTTCACCCAGTTCGTTCAGCTCAAGATGAGTCCAGGCGAATTTTCCATTCTGATGGGTTACAGCCAAGCCACTTTCGGCAACGCCAGCGCTGCACAACTGCTCTACGCCACCCTCATCGTGGCCACGATTTGCCTGGTGGGCCTTAAAAGCATCCCGACGCTCGATGTGCTCTTGCTGGGTAGGGAACAGGCCATATCGTTCGGCATCGATTATCGACGCTGCGTGCAACGCCAGCTCTGGCTGATCGCCGTGCTGGTGGCGGTATCGACCAGCCTGCTTGGCCCCACGGCGTTCATGGGCATCTTCGTGGCCAATACGGCCTATGCGCTGGCAGGCACTTACCGTCATCGGGTCACGCTGCCGGTAGGTTGTGCCATCGCCATCGCCCTTTTCATCCTCGCCCAACTGCTGGTCGAACATCTCTTCAACTACAAAACCACCGTCGGCATCCTCGTCAACCTCGTGTGTGGGGCTTACTTCCTGTCGCTGATGGTGCGTACGCGGGGCACGGCATGATCACGGTTCAAGACCTCCATAAAACCTACGGTAACCGCACAGTGCTATCGGCGGTCAATCTCCGCTTTCCATCGGGTCAGTTGACGTCCCTGGTGGGCCCCAATGGCGCGGGTAAGACGACGCTGCTGATGATGCTCGCGAGGCTGCTGAAGCCCTCTCGGGGGGATATTCGACTCGACGGCGCCCGGGTAACGAGCATTCGCATCAGCGAGTATGCCAAGCAGGTAGCCACGCTGCGCCAAACGCCTGAATTCAACCTGCGCCTGACCGTCGAGGAGCTGGTCGCCTTTGGTCGCTTTCCCTACACCCGCGGCACGCTCACTCGGCATGACCACCGTGTGATCGACGACGCCCTGTCGTTTCTATCGCTGACCGCGCTACGCGGCGCTTATCTGAACGAGCTCAGCGGCGGCCAGCGCCAAATGGCGTTCCTGGCCATGACCATTGCACAGCAAACCGATTACCTGTTGCTCGACGAGCCACTGAACAACCTCGATATCAAGCATGCCGTTCAGATCATGCAGGCCCTTCGCCGTCTCTGCGACGAGCATGGACGAACGGTCATCCTGGTCGTCCATGACATCAACTTTGCCGCCAACTACGCCGATTACATCGTCGCCATGAAGGATGGGGCCGTGCACTGCGATGGCAGCGTCACCGACGTCATCACCGAACGGCGCTTGAGTGAACTTTACGGACTGAACGTCGACGTCGCCCGTCACGAGCGCGGCTATCTATGTAATTACTTCAAGCCCTCAGGAAACCTGGAATGAAGCGATATCTCAACAACAGCCTGGCACGCCTTCTCCCACTCGCCATGGTGGCGTTGCTAGCCGGGTGCGATCAGCCCTCAGCCAACGACATGCCCGCACCGGAGGCCATGACGCCGCTCACGATTCACCACGCGCTGGGAAGTACCGTGATCGATCACCGTCCACGTCGGGTAGCGGCACTGGACATGAATGAAGTCGACTTTCTGGATCAGTTGGACGTTCCGGTGTCGGGCATGCCAAAGGACTTTATTCCCCATTTTCTGGAGGAGTATCGACAAAACCCGGCAATTGAAGATCTCGGCGCTATCGTACGCCCCAACCTTGAGCGGGTGCATCGAGCCAACCCTGACCTCATTCTCATGACGTCGCTACAGGCCGACTACTATAACGAGCTGACGCAGATTGCACCAACGCTTCACTTCGACGTGGATTACCGCGACAGCCATACCAACCACATTGACGTTGTCATGGATCACCTCATGGATCTTGGGCAGATCTTTGGCAAGCAGGCGTTGGCACGTCAGCGAGTAGCCGAGCTGGAACATACCGTCGAGGAGGTCAGACATGTTACCCAGGGCCGCCCTGAGAAAGCCCTTATCCTGCTGCACAATAATGGCGCCTTCCACTCCTTTGGCGTGCAGTCACGCTACGGCTTCATCTTCACCGAACTAGGCGTTGCCCCCGCCGCACCTGACATCGATACCGGCCTGCACGGCCAGCCGGTCTCTAGCGAATTCATTCAACAGGCCGACCCCGACATCATCTATGTCGTGGATCGTACTGCCGTGATGGAGCACCGGCCCGCCATGCGTGCCGACAGCCTGGCAAATCCCCTGATACGCCAAACTAACGCGTGGCGAAATGACCGGGTGGTCTTTGTCGACCCCGAAGCATGGTATGTCACCGCCGCCAGCGTCAGCTCTCTGGCGATCATCGCGGATGACATTATCGACGGGTACCGGAACTAGCGGCCCGTCGCCCCAAAGCACCTCAAAAACGATTTAACCGACTGCTTCATCGAGCATTTCAACAGCTGCTCGACGAGAGCGGTGTAGTTCCTCTGTCTGATAAAAATGGAGATCGACATGGCCTTACGATGCCACCACCTCACCCCCCAGCCGACACCGCAGGGGAGAGCGCTGCATTACGCTTCTTGCGCAAGCCCTTTAGCGCTCGTCAGGAGCGCATTTCCGCTGGCCCTGAGCGCGAGTGCTCTCATGCTGCTTTCTTTACAGGCTCTCGCACAAACTCACCAGGCGACCGAAACACGCAGTACCACCGCCCTGGCGCCCGTCACCGTACACGGAGAAGCAACATCCGTTGACGATGCGTATGCCGGTGGCCAAGTCACCTACAGCAACCGAGCCGGTTTCCTGGGTAACAGAGACTTCATGGAGACGCCTTTCAATGCCATCAGCTATACGGATCGCTTTATCCAGGATCAACAAGCGCAGAATATTACCGATGTGATTGCAGCGACCGATCCAAGTGTCTTCAGCAACGGCGTCACCAGTGCCTGGAGCGAAACCTACTCGATCCGTGGTTTCAACGCCAGCACAGGTGACGTGACGTTCGGCGGTCTGGCCGGAATGGCCCCCTACTACCGCACGTCCCCCGAGATGTTCGAGCGTATCGAGGTGCTCAAGGGGCCGTCGGCGTTACTCAACGGAATGCCGCCAGGTGGCTCCGTTGGTGGTGCCATTAACCTGGTGCCCAAGCGGGCTGGCGATGAACCGTTGACGCGCTTCACCACCACGTACATGTCCGACGCTCAGTTTGGCGGGCACCTGGACGTCGGCCGACGCCTGGGTGACGACCAGCAGTTTGGCGTTCGCTTTAACGGCGTATACCGCGACGGCGAAGGGGCTGTGGATAACCAGGAACCCAGGGTTCAAATGGGCGCTCTGGGGCTGGACTGGCGCGGTGAGCGAGCTCGACTGTCGGCCGACTTGTACAGTGCGGACGACCATATCGATGGCCCCGTTCGAGGTATCAACCTGGCACCCGGCCTGGCAGTACCGACGCCTCCCGAACCCGATACGCTGATCAATCCTGACTGGGCCTTTGCCGACACGCGCGACAAGGGGGCCGTATTGCGTGGCGAATTCGACTTTACCGACGAGATCATGGGGTACGCGTCAATAGGTCAAAGCGAAACCAATTACACCTACAACGGTGCCATGTTAGCCCAAGTGCTTGATGATCAAGGCAACTATCGCACAAGCATTGGTCAGCTCGCCTTCGATGTCGAAAAAACATCGGCGGAAGTCGGGGTTCGCGGTCACTTCCAGACCGGTGCTATCAATCACGACATCAGCGTCAATGCCACCCATTATGAGCACGAGCAGCACGATTACGGCCGGAGAATTGTCCCCGGTGCGGACTGGATCACCAACCTATACAATCCGCAGTGGGGCGCCGCCGCCGAATTCATCACGCCACACATCATGCATACAGAGCTACGCTTGAACAGTTACGGTTTGGCGGACACCCTCTCGTTTGCCGATGATCGCATACAACTGACGCTCGGCGCCCGACGCCAGGAGGTGGTGAGCGACGCCTACAGCGTGACGAGCGGCGCGCGTATCTCCCGCTACGATGAAAGCGCGGTCACACCCGCTGCAGCGCTACTCTTCAAAGCCACCGACCAGGTATCGCTCTACGCCAACTATATCGAGGGGCTCAGCCAGGGGGCCACGGCGCCGATGACTGCTGCCAACGCTGGTGAGGTGTTCGAGCCTTACAAGACCAAACAGAACGAGGTTGGCGTGAAACTTGATCTGGGTGATTTTTCACACACGCTTAGCCTGTATGAAATCAAGCGACCCAGCAGCTACACCGACCTGGAAACCAATATCTTCTCGTTTGGTGGCGAACAGCGAAACCGAGGAGTGGAGTGGAGCTTCTTCGGCAGTCCCCTCAGCAACCTGCGCATGATGGGGGGTATCGCCTATGTAGATCCAGAAATCACCCGTGCTGCGAGCGATGAAGACCAAGGTAATCAGGCAACGGGAGTGCCAGACCTTCAAGCCAAGCTAGGCACTGAATGGGATCTACCCGCAGCACCAGGACTGACACTGACCGCTAATGCCACCGCGATGTCAGAGCAGTACATTAATAGTGACAACTCCCTATCAGTACCCGGACACACTATTTATGACGTTGGCGCACGCTACGCCACTCACCTTTCCAGCTATCCACTCACACTGCGTGCCACTATTAACAATGTGACCGATAAAACGTACTGGGGAATGCCACAACTCTCAAGCCTCGCATTAGGCGCCCCCCGCACCTTTATGTTTTCAGCCTCCCTAGACTTCTAGATGGCTGTAACAAGCGGTGCTTTTGCCCTAACACCTAATGTTTTTCACTACTAGGCCAGTAAACATACACCACCTACGCCAGCCGAGCGGGCGTAGGTGGGGATAACTTAAACCGTCAGGTGCTGTTTAATCAGCTCATTGGAGAGTTCGCTGATCTCACCTTTAGCCACCGGGCGGCCACGATCCATGATCACAAAGCGGTCGGCGTACTTGCGGGCAAAGGGTAGTTTTTGCTCTACCAATAGCACCGTTAAGCCGTCTTCATTGATCAACTGGCGGATTACCTGACCGATTTGCGCCACGATATTGGGCTGAATGCCCTCCCCCGGTTCATCCAAAATCAGCAACTTGGGTTCAATGACCAACGCGCGGCCAATCGCCAGCTGTTGCTGCTGGCCGCCGGAAAGGTCGCCGCCACGGCGGTGTTTCATCTCTTTCAGCACCGGGAACAGTTCGTAGACTCGCTCGGGGATCTTTTTCAGTCCGTCGCTGCGCGCAGCCAGACCGGTGCGCAGGTTCTCCTCCACAGTGAGCAGCGGAAATATCTGCCGCCCCTGGGGCACATAGCCAATACCCAGCCGCGATCGGGCTTCAACGGCTTTTTTGGTTAGCTCGGTCTCGCCTGTCTCAGTGGTGTAGCGCAGCTCGCCGCTTTTTACCGCGACTTCACCCATCACCGCTTTCAACAGCGTGGTTTTACCTACGCCATTGCGGCCCATTACGCAGGTGCACTGGCCGGTGGGCACGTCAAGATCCAGATCCCAAAGGGTGTGGCTTTCGCCGTAAAACTGGTTGAGCTTTTCAATCGCTAACATCAGGCGGCCTCCTCGTCGTCAGCACCCAGGTAGACCTCGATCACTTTGGGGTCGTTGGAGACTTGATCCATAGTGCCTTCCGCCAGCACGCTGCCCTGGTGCAGTACGGTCACCTGGCGAGCAATGGAGCGCACAAAACCCATATCATGCTCGACCACGACTACGGACTGCTTGCCAGCCAGCCCGGTGAGCAGTTCGGCGGTGCGCTCCATTTCTTGCTCGGTCATGCCCGCGACAGGCTCATCCACCAGCAGCAGGCGTGGGCGCTGCATCAGCAACATGCCGATCTCCAGCCACTGTTTCTGACCGTGGGAAAGAATCCCCGCGGGCTGATGGCGCAGTGCCGTTAGGCCGATGGTTTCCAGCACTTCGTCGATGCGGTCTTTGATCTCCCCGGTCATGCGTGCAGTGAGCGTAGGAAAAATCCGCTTGTCAGCCGCCATGGCCAGTTCCAGGTTTTCAAATACCGACAGCGCTTCAAATACGGTGGGTTTTTGAAACTTGCGGCCAATGCCTAAGCTGGCAATATCGGGCTCGTTCATATGCAGCAGGTTATGGCGGCTACCGAACCATACGCTGCCGCTGGTGGGGCGGGTTTTGCCGGTGATGATATCCATCATGGTGGTTTTACCCGCCCCGTTGGGGCCGATAATGCAGCGCAGCTCACCGTCGTTAATAGTTAGGTTAAGGTTATTGATCGCCTTGAAACCATCGAAGCTCACGGTGACATCTTCCATGTAAAGAATCGGCCCGTGGCGAACGTCTACCGGCGAGGCCTGAGGCGCCATAAAATCGAATACCCGGTCACGCTGGGTCAGCGAGTGCAGCAAACTCATGCGGAGGCCTCCTTGGGCGTACTGTTGGGATCAGCGTTCGGGTCAGACGTTGCCGTATCGTCGCGTTTGCGACGCTTGAGATAGCGAAACAGCCCCGCCACCCCTTTAGGCAGAAACACCGTGACCAGTACGAACATCGCCCCTAGCGCAAACAGCCAGGCATCGGGCATTACGCCGGTAAAGATGGTTTTGGCGTAGTTGACCAGAATGGCACCAATCACCGCGCCATACAGCGTGGCGCGGCCGCCCAGGGCTACCCACAGTACAATCTCGATGGAGAAGATCGGCGAGAACTCACTGGGGTTGATAATCCCCACTTGTGGCACGTAGAGCGCCCCCGCGAGGCCCGCCAGCATGGCGGAAACCACAAACACAAACAGCTGAAAGCGCTCGACCCGGTAGCCAAGAAAGCGCGTGCGCGCTTCGGCATCCCGAGTAGCCACGCTCACCCGGCCCAGCTTACTGGTCACAATCGCGCGGCAGAGGATAAAGCCCAGCGCCAGGACAACGCCGGTAGCGAGGAACAGGCCCAAACGTGTGGCATCACTGCGTAAATCAAAGCCGACGATTTCGCGGAAGTCGGTCAGGCCGTTATTGCCACCAAAGCCCATCTCATTACGGAAAAAGGCCAGCATCAGGGCAAAGGTCAGTGCCTGGGTGATGATTGACAGATACACCCCGGTGACCCGGGAGCGAAACGCCAGGAAGCCAAACACCAGTGCCAGTAACCCAGGCGCCAGCAGCACCATGGCAAAGGTAAACCAGGCCATATCAAAGCCATGCCAGAACCACGGCAGGCTGTCCCAGTTTAAGAACACCATAAAATCGGGCAGCACCGGGTTGCCGTAGGTGCCTCGATCACCAATTTGGCGCATTAAATACATGCCCATGGCGTAGCCGCCAATGGCGAAGAAGGCGCCGTGGCCCAGGCTCAGAATCCCCAGGTAACCCCACACCAGATCCACCGCCACAGCGAGCAGCGCGTAGCTCAGGTATTTACCGAACAGATTGACCGTATACGCACCAATATGTAGCGGGTTGTCCGCAGGCACCGCCACGTGTAGCAGTGTGACCAGTGCCAGCGCGGCGATCAGCACGCCGAGAAAGATCTGCGTGGAGCGTTCGCTGAACGGGCGTGTTAGCCAAAAATTTGTCGATGATTCGGTCGTTAATGACATCGCTTAGCCCTCCGCAGCCCGGCCCTTCTGCGGGAAGAGTCCACGCGGGCGTTTTTGAATGAATAGGATGATAAAGACCAGCACGATAATTTTGGCCAGCACCGCGCCTGCCCAGGGTTCCAGCACCTGGTTGATGACCCCGAGCGATAGACCGGCGACCAGTGTGCCCCACAGATTGCCCACACCGCCGAACACCACCACCATAAAGGAGTCGATGATGTAGTTCTGGCCCAGGTTGGGGCCGACGTTGGTGAGCTGGGAGAGCGCAACACCGGCAAGACCGGCCACACCGGAGCCCAGTGCAAAGGTCATAATATCGACACGAGTGGCACGAATACCCATTGAGCGGGCCATGGCGCGGTTCTGGGTAACGGCACGCACCTCGAGCCCTAGCCGCGTGCGGCGCATGATCAGCATCAGGCCAGCAAACACCACCAGCGCAAAACCGAGTACGTACATGCGGTTAAGCGTTAATGAGAGCGCATCGTTCACCACTAGCGAACCGCTCATCCACTCGGGGGTGATGACGGTACGGTTGAGCGGAGAAATTACCGTGCGCACCAGCTGCTGCAGAATCAAACTGATACCAAAGGTCGCCAGCAGGGTTTCCAGCGGGCGGCCCTTGAGGAACTGAATCACGCCGCGCTCGATCGCCACACCTGCTAAGGCGGCAACCATAAAGCCTGCGGGAATCGACAAAATCAGCGCCAGCCCTGGTTGGCCGGGTAATAGTTGCTGCATCGCCCAAGTGGTGTAGGCGCCCAGCATCATTAGCTCGCCGTGGGCCATATTGATCACGCCCATGACGCCGAAAGTGATCGCCAGGCCAATGGCCGCGAGCACCAGCACCGAGCCAAGGCTTAAACCGAAATAGAGGGTTTCCAGGCCGCGGTTGATTTTGAGCTGCTGCTCAATGCCCGCCAAAGAGGCCGCTGCGGCGTTAGCAACCACCGGGTCGTCGCCATTAGCTGCTCGACTCAGGGCCACACGAGAGCGCGGGTGCAGGCTGCCATCCAGCGCTTCAACGCCCGCCATTTCACCCGCTTCAGCACGATAAATCGCCACGGCCTGGGTCAACCGATAGCGCACCTGTTCGTCCTCTTCCTGCGCAATCAATTCTTCGAGAGTGGGCACCAGCTCACCGTCTACTTCACCTAACAGACGCTCGGCCGACGTGCGGCGGCGTTCAACGTTAGGCGAGTAGAGATCAACCACCGCGATAGCGCTACGCAGTTGATTGCGTAGGTTGTTGTTGATACCAACACGCTCCAGGTCGCGACGGGACATCTCGCCCAGCGCTTCGCCGGTTAATACATCGGCCACCGGCCAGTCACGGCCGCGGTTCTCAAGCACCAGCACGAACCGGCCGTCTTCGGTGCGCTGTAAGCGGCCATCCAGCAGGGCCTGTAGCCAGTCACGGGCGCGCTCGTCATCGCTTTGCAAAATAGCGGTAATCGCTTCGCCTTTGGCGGTGTAAGACTCAACGTCCAGCGCCTCTAACAGCTCGAGAGCGGCGGTATCATCGGCACTGCTCGCCGTGGAGCTCGTTTGTGCTTGGGCTGTCACTGTAATGCTCAACAACAGTAGACACAGGAGCCCTAAGGAAAGGAAACGCCTCATGGGGTTCTTCCTTCAGTTATTTAAATCAGTTATCTAAAAGGGGGAGGTAGCGTGCTCCCTCGCCACCCGGCTCAAGCCAGGTGGCGAGGGATTGGTAGTTACTCAGTAGATGAGTATTTACTCAGCGAGTGCTGCTTCGGCTTCTTCTGCTGCGGTGCTGCCACCGCACGAGCCGTTCACGACGTTGAAGTTGCCGCACTCCATCGGCTTGCGCCAATCGGCAATTAGGTCACGCGAGCCAGGCAGGTAGTCAGACCAGGCATCGCCCGCCACGGTAGACGGTGTTTGCCAAACGATATCGAACTGGCCGTTATCCTGAATCTCACCAATCAGCACCGGCTTGGTGATGTGGTGGTTAGGCATCATGGCCGCATAGCCGCCAGAGAGGTTAGGCACGGTCACACCGATAATGGCGTCTTTCACCGTATCGACGTCCGTAGTGCCCGCTTTGCGAACCGCTTCGGCCCACATATTGAAGCCAATGTAGTGCGCTTCCATCGGGTCGTTAGTGACCGCCATATCGTCGCCGGTGTACTCAATCCAGGCGTCGATAAAGTCGTAGTTGTCGTCGTTATCGACGCTCATGAAGTAGTTCCAGGCGGCCAAGTGACCTACCAGCGGGCCCGTATCAATACCGGTCAGTTCCTGCTCGCCCACAGAGAAGGCGATAACCGGAATATCCGCAGCGTCGATACCCTGGTTAGAGAGCTCGGTATAGAACGGCACGTTGGCGTCGCCGTTAACCGTTGAAATCACCGCGGTGGGTTTACCCTCTTCACCGAAACGACGAATCTCCGCTACGATGTTCTGCCAATCAGAGTGACCGAACGGCGTGTAGTTAACCATGATGTCCTCATCCGCGATGCCGTGTTCATCCTTAAGGAAGGCTTCGAGGATGCGGTTGGTGGTGCGCGGATAGACATAGTCAGTACCGACTAGCGCAAAGCGTTCGATACCCACTTCGTTGATCAGGTATTCAACCGCAGGAATGGCCTGCTGGTTAGGCGCGGCGCCGGTGTAGAAGACGTTTTCAGAGGACTCTTCACCTTCATACTGCACGGGGTAGAACAACAAACCGTTGAGCTCTTCGACGACCGGTAGCACCGCTTTACGGGAAACCGAGGTCCAGTTGCCGAAAATAACGTCGACTTCTTCTTGGGCCAGCAGTTCACGCGCGCGTTCGGCAAATAGCGGCCAGTTAGAGGCGGGGTCGACTACCACGGCTTCTAGCTGGCGGCCCAGCAAACCACCGGCTTCGTTCTGCTGTTCGATCAGCATTTCGACGGTGTCTTTAAGAACCGTTTCACTGATCGCCATGGTGCCGGAGAGGGAGTGCAGGATACCAACTTTGATCGGGTCATCATCTTGGGCGATGACCTGGGTGCTGGCCCCCATCACGGCGGCGGTCAGTAAAGCGGTCGCGAAACGGCCACGTGATAGGAATGGGCGGGAGTGTGTCGAGCGTTTGAGAGTGTTCATTGTTAATCTCCTTGCACCCCTTATGGCTGGGGTTTGTTATGACCGAGGCTTGATGATTGGCTTCGCACTTGGGGTTGTTGTGTTAGCTCCCCAATACGTCCACTAGCCATTAACACCTGCAAGGGATGCGCCAGATTGACACAAAGTTGTCTTATAGCTCTTTAATCAGCCACTTAATAATCAACAGAAAATCTCAACACTCACCGCATGCACCAAAATAAAGCACAAGAACGCATCTAAAGCACTCTCTCAATGCACCAATAAAATCCAGTGCACCAACTAAGTACTTGAGCTTTTTGAATACAGATCAGTAACGTAACACTTACTTATTAGTTACAACTCACTCTTTGTTGTCAGTTAAAAAGCAGTTAAAAAAAGGAGCCTTGGCATCACCAAGGCTCCTCGCTATCCACCCTTTAAATCGCGGCGTTAAACAGCCACGTCGGGTGGAACTTTCTTACGGCGCTTTTTCAGTAATGGTAAGCCTAGCGACAGCAAGGCCACCACCAGCAGACCAAGCGAGATAGGCTTGTCGATAAAGGTCATCCAGTCGCCACCGGAGATCTGCAGCGCACGGCGCATGGACTCTTCCATAATGTTGCCCAGAATCAGCGCTAGAATCAGCGGCGCTGCGGGGAAGCCAAACAAGCGCATACCCAGGCCGACCAGCCCAAAGCCAAGCAGTAACAGCAGGTCAAATATGCTGAAGCTCATTCCGTAAACGCCGATCATGCAAAAGATCAAAATCAGCGATAACAACAGCGGCTTGGGCAGATCAAGAATCTTGGCAATCAGCGGGATCAGCGGCAGGTTAAGCACCAGCAGGAAGATATTGCCGATATACATACTAGCCACCACGCCCCAGAACACGTCCGGGCGCTGCTCCAGCATCATCGGGCCAGGGTTGACCCCCATAACCAGCAGTGCGCCAAGCAGAACGGCGGTGGTGCCCGAGCCCGGTACACCCAGGGTCAGCAGTGGCACAAAGGAGCCGGTACAAGCGGCGTTGTTAGCCGCTTCCGGCGCCGCCACACCCTTAATATTCCCCTGCCCAAAGGTGTCGCCATCTTTGGCAATGCGTTTTTCCATGCTGTAGCCCAGGAAGGAACCAATGGTCGCTCCTGCGCCTGGCAATACACCGGTGAAGAAACCCAGCACCGAGCTGCGGCCAACCGGGCCTGCAATCTCTCTGACTTCGCTACGGGTCAGTTTCAGCGAGCCAATCGCATTGCGGGGTGCCTCTTTGCCACCACCACCGCGCAGCAGCATATAGAACACCTCGGCGAGGGCAAAAATCCCCAGCGCCACCACCAGGAAGTCGATACCGTCGAGGAGCTGAACGGAGCCGAAGGTAAAGCGCTCGGTACCGGTCTGCATATCGATACCCACGATCGAAATAATCACCCCAACAACAGCAGCTATCAGCCCCTTGATCAACGATTTATCCGACAGCGAGACCACGGCGGTTAAGCCCAGCACCATCAGTGCAAAGTACTCGGAAGGGCCAAAGCTAACGGCCACCTTGGAGAGTAGCGGGGCCACCAACATCAAGAAAATAACCGATACCGTGCCGCCCACAAATGACGAGTAGGCAGCAATCGCCAGCGCTTTACCCGCCAAGCCTTTTTTGGCCATCGGGTAGCCGTCAAAGGAGGTCGCCACGGTACCCGCCACGCCGGGGGCGTTAAGCAGAATCGACGAGGTGGAGCCACCAAAGATGGCGCCGTAATAAACCCCTGCCATTAGAATCAAACCCGACGAGGGCTCCATGGCAAAGGTGATAGGAATCATCAGGGCAAGTGCACTGATAGGGCCAAGGCCCGGCAGCATGCCGATAATGGTGCCAGCAAATACGCCAGCAAATACATAGGCAATATTGATAGGCTCAAGCGCGATGCCAAAGCCGTACATCAGATTATTGAAGGCATCCATGGGAATTGCTCTCTTAAAAACCGGCTAGAAAATCTGCTAGCGTAAAGGGGCTACCAACGACCACCGGGGCGTCCTCAGAAAGGCAGCACGCCAGTGGGTAGGTAAACATCCATCACCCGCGTCATGGTTAGGTAGAGCGCCAGCACTACCCCCAGCGACGTGGCAAAGTTGACGCCATGGCGGCGATAGCCGTAGTAGGCCGTCAGGCCAACGCAGAGCAGCGTAGAGGCGAGAACAAAGCCCAGTGGCACCAGCAAAAACGCATAGGCGGCAATCGCCAGTGATGTCACCACCACCCGCGCCCATGGCGTTAGCAGCAGAGGCCCTTGCTGCGCTTCATCGTCTATTTCATCGGCACCGGCAATCGGGGTGGGTTTCTCAAAGAACAGAAACACTGACAGGATCAAGAGCGAGAAGCCCAATACTTTAGGAAACAGGTCAGAGTCGACCGGACGCGGCAACGGAAAGGTGGGGATTTGCCACGCCATCGCGATATAGCCAGCGGCCAATACCGCAAATACCAGCGCTAGCCACTGATTGGTATTTAAACGAGTCATAGGATTCTCTCCGAAGGAGCCAACACGCATCCCGCGGTTAACGCATAGGGTTAACTACGGAAGCCCCTGGCTGCACTAAGCAGCCAGGGGATACACAAAGCTAGGATTACTGACGCAGTAAGCCAAGCTCGCTCAGCACATCGCTGAACTGCTCTTGCTGCTGATCCAGAAAGGCACCAAACTCTTCGCTGTTCTGGTAGGCGTCGATCCAGCCCAGTTGGTCGCTCGCTTCACGCCATGCATCGGTCTCAAGCATTTCGGCGAACAGGTCTTCGTAGTAGGCCACGGCTTCTTCCGGCATATCGGGAGCGCCCATCACGCCACGCCAGATATCGAAGGTGTAGTCGAAGCCCTGCTCTTGATACGTCGGCACTTCGCTCAAACCGCCGCCCAAACGCTCTTCAGAAGAGACGCCCAGCGCACGCAATTGGCTGCCTTCACCCAGTTGGCCAACGGCTTCACCCGCACCACCGACCACGGCTTCGATGTGGCCGCCCATCAGGTTGGTCATGGCGTCGCCACCGCCCGAGAACGGGATGTAGTTGACTGCCGAAGCGTCCATACCCGCTGCAGAGGCTAAACCAGCGATAGCGATATGATCCATGGAGCCCGGTGCACTGCCGCCGCCCACGCTTAAGCCGGGGTCTGCTTTCAGCGCATCGAGTAGATCTTCAAGGTTCTGATATTCAGAGTCCGCCGACACTAGAATGATCGAGTAATCGGTATTGATCCGCGCGACCGGGGTAAAGTCGGTGTGGTCGTAGCGCGAAGCACCTGCAAGCGGCACTAGAATCATCGGCGGGCTGGTGGCAAACAGCTTGTGCGGGTTGCCGCTATCACGAGCGATTTGCGCCCAGGCTACGGCACCACCGCCGCCAGGGACGTTAATCGCAGCGAAGCTTTCATCGGCCAGCTCTTCTTGCTGAATCACCCGCGACATGGTGCGAACCAGGGTATCCCAGCCGCCGCCGGGGTTGGCCGGTGCGACGAATTCGATGGAACGGCTCGGCGTCCACTCTTGCGCCTGTGCGGCGGTGCTCATGCCTGCTAAGGCAGCGAGGGGTAGCGCAAATACAGATAAACGCTTGAGGGTAAGCGACGTCATGATGGCGTTCTCCACGTATCAGTGTTGTTGTGTGATGAGTTTGCTGTGTAGAGCTTCTTATTGTGAGACTGCACGCCGCGAACGTTAGAAGACCATGACCCTGACCGACAAGCTTGTGCGCATAAAAGGCAAAAAGTTCTTTATGAGCATTTTGTTCATTTTGTTCACGCGGGTTTGCTTATAGCATGCACTTATAGAGAGTCTAGCCACTTGTGTGCCGTCTCCAACAGCCGATAGCGACGCTCGGGCCGCCCTACATCACCATAGCCCAGCTCGGCACTGACTGCCTGCTCGGCGACTAAAAACTCTAAATAGCGGCGCGCGGTAGAGCGGCTGGCCCCCATAATGCGCGCCATCTGCATGGCGGTGAGGGAGTCGGGAGCGTCTGCCAGGGCATCGATTACCCGGCGCAGCGTCAACCTATCAATGCCTTTGGGCAGGGTTTGAGTTTTGGCACGCGGCGTCTCGCCTGGCTGTAAGCGCGCCAGCACGGAATCCAGTTCGTCTTGGTTCATCTCGGCGCGGTTGGCCAAGGCTTCACGCTCGCGACGGAAGCGAGTCAGCATTTGCGTCATTCGCGCGGCTTCAATGGGCTTGATCAGATAGTCGAACACCCCGCCACGCAGCGCCTCGCTGATGGTTTCCACTTCCCGGGCAGCGGTAACCATGACGATATCCACATGCACGTAGTCGCGGCGAATCGCCCATAGCAGTTCCAGGCCTTCAACATCGGGGAGGTAGGCGTCGAGCAAGATCAACTGGATGTTGGTGGCCTGCTCCGCCATGATCGCCTTGGCTTCGCTGCCGTTGCGCGCCATGCCCACCACATAAAAGCCGTCGCTCTGTTCAATAAAGGCCCGGTGGATATCGGCAATGCGAAAATCGTCTTCAATGACCAAAATGCCGTACTGCCCATCAGACATTGCGTTCCTCCCTAGCCGTCGTGGTCACTGTTTTTGGTACTGCTTTGGAATTGTTGTTGAGATCGCTGTTGAGAGCGCTGTTGAGACTGCTGCTGGTCTTGCGGCGCACAGAGCGAGCGGTCGAGCACTGCAATAAAGCATGCGCCTCCCAGTTCGCTCTCCTCCAGCGTCACGGCACCGCCATGCTGGCGGCAGAGCCTGGCCACCAGCGCCAAACCAATTCCCTGGTGCTTGCCCGTCTTGGTCGAAAACCCCTCTTGGAAAACCGATTCGGCGAGCTCTGTGGGCACACCTGGCCCGTTATCCTCCACTTCGATCAACAGCTGCTCGCCTAAATCGGTAAAGAACAGGCGTACTTTGGGCGCTTTACTCGGCCCATTCAGCGCGGCGTGGCAGGCATTGTCCAGCAAGTTACCCACCACACTCATCATCACCTCCTGGCCAGTAGGCGTTAGTGGGCAGGAGAGCGAGCTTTGCTCATCAATCTCCATCGCCACGCCCAGCTCCCGCGCGCGGGTCAGTTTACCCAGTAGCGTGCCGCTAAGCACGGCATCGGCCACGTGGCGCATTAAAAAGCTCATTTGCGCCTGGGCGCGTTCGGTTTCCTGATGGATCAGCGCCAGGGCTTCCTCAATGCGCTGTAATTGCAGTAGTCCAGAGATGGTATAGAGCTTGTTGGAAAACTCGTGGGCCTGGGCGCGCAGCATATCCACATCGCGGCTGGCCTGGGTCAAGGCATGGGATAGATCGACGATCTCCCGGCGGCTGCGGAAGGTCGCCACGGCACCCTCAATTTCTCCCTCGTGCAGAATCGGCACGCGGTTGACCACCACCGGGTGATCGCCCAGCCACATCTCCTGGTCGAACTCCTGCTCACCGCGACGGAGCACCTCTAGTAGCCGCGAATTGGGCACGACCTCGCGGATAGGCTGCCCCAGCAGCACATGCTCATCGTCCAGGTTGAGAAAGCGCCTCGCCTGCTGGTTGACCAAGGTAATATGACCTTCACGATTAACCGCCAGAATGCCCTCGTGGATCGACTGCAAAATGGCCTCTTTCTCCATAGCCAAGCGGGCAATTTCGTAGGGTTCCAGGCCTAAAATGACCTTTTTAAGATGCTGCGACAGCCAGTAAGCACCGGCAAAGCCGAGACAAATCATCAGCGCCACTAGCGCCCAGCCAAAGCTGTTGTAGCGGGCTACGTCCATGGCCACGCGATCCATCATAAAACCGACGGACACCAGGCCAATGATATTGCCCTCTTCATCCCATATGGGCGCTTTGCCACGAATGGCAGTACCCAATGACCCGGTTGCCTCGGAGACATAGTATTGGCCATGAATCAGCGCCTGATCATTATCGCCCCCCACCATTGGCTTCCCAATCCGCTCCGGCACAGGATGGGAATAGCGGATACTTTGAGCGTTGCCAACAACGACATAGCGCGCCCCCGTTTCATGGCGAACGCGCTCCGCCAGGGGCTGAATAATGAAAGAGGGATCGGGGATCGCAAAGGCATTGATTATTTGCGGCATCGACGCCACCGTTTTGGCCACTGCCAGCGCACGTTCGCCCATCTGCTGGCTAATAATTTCCGCCTTGCGGTGATTGAGATACGTACCCTGTGCCAGTAGCATGCCTGCCAGCAGAAATCCGACTAACAGCATTACCTGCAGGCGAAAACTGCGTTTGTACCAACTGCGCCTTGCGCGGGTGCGTCGCCAGCGCTGCAGGTCGGCCAATGTTCGGGGGCGAGAAGCGCTCATAGGTAGACTCGAAATGCGTGACCGCGCCATTATGGCACGCGCCAGCAAACGGCGTTAATCGCCTTCCCCCCAGCGTCATCGTTCGCTGATATAATGGGCCAATGCCGAAACCAAGGAGGGATGTAGTGGCGATCGTTCGATGGATGCTCTTGCTGGCCTGCTGGCCTCTATGGTTAACCGTGGCTTATGCCAACCCGTTCTACGCTCCACCGCCTCCCCAGGATGATGCTCCCGTGTTCAGTGGTGACGCCGAGCTTGGTTTTACCCATCTTTCGGGCAATACCAATAGCCAAACACTGATTGGTAAAACGCTGCTGACATGGTTAACCGGTAAATTCACTTACTCACTGCGCGGTGAAGTGCGCACGGTAAGTAAAGATAACGAAACCAGTGCCGAGCAGTACCTGGTCTCCGGGCGTGAGCGCTATGAGCTAGACGGCCCACACTATCTATTTGGCTTTGCCCGCTGGGAGAAGGACCGCTTTGCCGGTTATGACCAGCAACTGTCTGCGATTGGGGGTTATGGGCGTCAGATTCTGGAGAACGACACCCATACCCTGTCGCTAGAAGCAGGCCCTGGCTATCGTCACGACCGGCTGCGCGAGTACGACGATGAACGCTTAATGGTGACCTACACGGCTTTGGACTATCGCTGGGGGTTTTCCGACTACGCCGATATTCAGCAGGAGATGTCGGTAGAGTATACCAACCAGAACACCACCTCCCGTTCGCTAACGGCGCTTACCGCCAGGCTCAATGCCAAGCTTTCGCTGCGCTTATCCCATGAAATTAAACACAACTCCCAGCCGCCTGACGACACCAGTGCGCGCACCGACAGCACCACTAGCGCTTCGCTGCTTTATCGTTGGTAAGTCCAATACTGGCTTAGCGATTCTGACCCCGGTGCGCCCATCCGGTCATACGCTTTTCCAACTGCGCAAACAGCTCGTACATCACCATGGCCATGGCGCTGATCACCAGCAGCCCGGCAAAGACCAGCCCCATGCGCATTTGCGAACCGGCACTCATCATTAGGTAGCCAATGCCCTGGTTCGAAGCGACCGTTTCTGACACCACCGTACCCACGAACGCCAGCGTGATAGCGACTTTCAGTGAGGCAAAGAAATACGGCAGCGAGCGCGGTAGGCCTACTTTCAGCAGCACATCCATACGCCGCGCGCCCAGCACCCGCAGCACGTCTTCCATCTCGGGCTCTAGCGTGGCTAAACCGGTCGCCACGTTGACCACAATCGGGAAAAAGCAGATCAAAAAGGCGGTGAGAATCGCCGGCACCGAGCCAATTCCAAACCAGACCACCAGAATCGGCACAAAGGCGACCTTGGGAATCGCATTAAAACCCACCAGCAGCGGGTAGCAAGCGTTATATAGAAAGCGCGACGAACCAATAATAAAGCCCAATACCAGCCCTACGGCTACGCCCAAACCGAAGCCGATCAGCGTTGTCCAGAACGTCTGCCAGGAGTGCATGGCAATAGGCCCGGAATAGGTCACCAGCGCCTGGGCGGTCTCCAAGGCGCTGGGGAAGATAAAGCTAGGCACATCAAACAGCCGCACCGTGACTTCCCAGATAATGATCAGTGCCACTACCGCAATCCATGGCGCCAGTCGTTCAATTAGTCGATTATTTTTTTTCATGAGCGCCCCTTATTATTAAGTACTGCTATTAAGTTCTGTCATTAAGTACTGCGTACTTCGCCAATCTGAGCACGCAGTTCCTGCACCAGATCAATAAAGGGTTTTTCATAGGTGGTTTCCAGCGCACGAGGGCGCGGCATTTCAATGGAACGCCGCTCAATCACCCGGCCGGGGCGACGGCTCATGATATAGACCGTATCGGCCAGAAACGCCGCCTCGCGGAGGTCGTGGGTCACCAGCACTACGGTAAACCGCTGCGCCTCCCACAAGTCGCGCAGCACGCACCACAGCTCTTCCCGGGTAAACGCATCAAGCGCGCCAAAAGGTTCATCCAGCATCAGCAGGCGCGGCTGGTGAATCAGCGCCCGGCAGATCGACGCCCGCTGCTGCATTCCGCCGGAAAGCTGCCAGGGGTACTGGTCCTCGTAGCCTTCAAGCCCCACGGTTTTAAGCAGCTTGCGCGCCCAGTCGACAAACTCTGCGCGCCGCTTACGAAACTGATGGCGGTAAGGTTTGACGATTTCCAGCGGCAGCAAGACGTTATCCAGGGTGGTGCGCCAGGGCAGCAGGTTGGCATTTTGAAACGCCATGCCAGAGATCTTCAACGGCCCGGTGACCGGCTCTCCATCCACTTGAATAGCCCCGGTCGTGGGCGCATGCAAACCGGTGCAGAGTTTCATAAAGGTCGACTTGCCACACCCAGATGGCCCCACGAAGGCGACAAACTCGCCTTCGTGGATGCTCAGGTTGATATCTTCAATGGCGTTGCCTGATGCATCGTAGGCAAGGCTAACGTCATTGAAGGTGACGAACGCTGCCGACATGCTTATTCACCCTCGGCCGGAAACAGCATGCGCTCTTCCTGGGGAGGTAAGTAGTTTGAATTAAACACCTGGTCTGGCGTTGGAATTGACTCAAGCTCATAAGCATCGGCGACCAGTTGAATCGACTGTTCCAGGCGTTGGTCATCCACGCCACCTACGCCATTTTCGCGCACTTCGGGGGTGTCGACGACGCCATCAATAGCCAGTTTTAGGCGCCGTGTCTCCATCTCCACATTGATCAGACCGTCGCGGTTTTTAACATACTCAATAGCGGCCTCGGGGTCGGCAATGGTGTCGCCGAGGGCGCGGTTGAAGGCGCGTAGAAAGCCCTTCACGGCTTCTGGATTTGCTTCGGCGAAAGATTCACTGGCGATGATGGCGTTGCCATACAGCGGCACGCCGTAGTCAGGGAATGGCATAATCGTAAGCTCATCTTCACTCATGCCGCGCTCTTCAAGATTGAGCAGGCTGGTAAAGTAGAAGCCGGTGATCGCATCCACATCGCCCCGGGTTAACAGCGTTTCGCGCAGCGTGGGGTCGACGTTTTGCCACGCCACTGCGTCGGCTTCAAGGTCATTCGCAGCGGCAAACACGCCCCAGGCACGGTAGCCGGTATCGAAGGTGGGGGCAGCGATGGTTTTACCGGCCAAATCCGCCGGGCTCTCGATCCCGCGGTCTTTGCGGCCAAACACTGCCGCGGGGGTGCCATCGTAGACGATATAGACGCCCTGGATACCGGGGCCTTCTGGGTTTTCGGCGAGAAACTCGACCAGCGCATTAAGGTCGCCAAAGCCCATTTCGTAAGCACCTGAAGCCACCCGGTTAATCGCGCCCGCTGAGCCGCTGCCAGAATCAATCTGTACGTCCAACCCCTCTTCGGCGAAGTAGCCTTTTTCAGCGGCCATTAAAAACGGCGCGGAGGGGCCTTCAAAGCGCCAGTCCAGCTGAAAGCGTATTTGGGTGTCATCGGCATGGCTGACAGCCGGTATTAAAACCACCGCGGCAGCGCAGCCAGTTAGCCAGCGCAGAGTCGAAAAAATGGGCATCGCAGTAGAAAAATTTGTTACTGAAGCGGACGTTGTCATTGTGAGCATACCTTGTATACAAAATATGCTTTAGCTTTGCAGCAATGCTGCCATTTTCAGTTTTTTATTTTCTTATCAAACTGTTAGGCAACTATTTCGGTTGTCGCTCGCGACGTCATCTTGCCAATATGGTGCATTCGCACTCTGATAACGCACCAAGATAAATCATGTTAGACGTTAGTCTACACTTGCAGTATACTATGCTCAGTTTCCTGTCCTTGCGCCATTCATTGAATGGCGCTTTTTTTTATCTGCAATTCATCTGTTTTAATCACCACTTTCTAATGACTTTCTTAACAACCATGTGGCGTTAAACCGCTTAACGGCGCGCTTTGATAGGCTGTTATTCAGTTCATTTCCGCTCCCTGTAAGGTATTTACCATGACCCAACCCAGCCCCAACGCAGAGGGCTCCCAGCGGTTTTCGCTCGGCGACCCTATTGTACTGATCTTAAGTATCGGCTTTATCGTCGCCTTTCTCGCGTTGTCGCTTTACGACGTAACGCTGGTAGCTGACAGCATCAGCGCTGGCTTCGCCTGGACCGCTTTAGTATTAGGAAGTTACTTTCAACTGCTGCTTCTGCTGACGTTCTTTATCGCCATCGGTTTGGCCATGACCCCAGCCGCTAAAGCCAAAATCGGCAATTTAGATGCACCAGAAATGAGCACGTTTAAGTGGCTTTCGATCATTCTGTGTACCTTGCTGGCAGGCGGTGGGGTATTTTTTGCCGCAGGCGAACCGGTTTACCACTTTGTGGTAACGCCACCCGCCTTTGATAGCGAAGCGGGCACCGCTGAAGCGGTTTCCGGCGCTTTGGGGCAATCCTTTATGCACTGGGGCTTTATGGCTTGGGCAGTACTGGGGTCGTTGACGGCGGTAGTGCTCGCCCATGCGCACTACGTGAAAGGCCAACCCCTTCAGCCCCGCACTCTGCTTTACCCCGTATTGGGTGAGCGGCTAATGCGCGGCCCGCTGGGCGGCATCGTCGACGCCTGCTGCGTGATTGCCCTAGTTGCTGGCACTGTAGGGCCGATTGGCTTTCTCGCCACCCAGGTTAGCTTCGGCCTGCACGAGCTGTTTGGTTTACCGGAAGGGTATCCCGGCCAGTTGATCATTCTGGCCGTACTTGGCTGCATCTACGTGCTCTCTTCCATGAGCGGTGTACACAGAGGCATTCAACTGCTTAGCCGCTTTAACGTACTGCTTGCGCTGGCTATTGGCGCGGTCATTATTGTCTTTGGCCCCACACTGTTTTTAGTCAATAGTTACGTTTCTGGCATGGGTGCGTATATCAGCGAGTTCTTCACCATGGCGACCATGACCGCGGAAACGGCCCCAGCGTGGTGGATGCAGTGGTGGACGGTGTTCTTTTTTGCCTGGTTTATTGGCTATGCGCCGCTGATGGCGATTTTTGTGGCACGTATTTCCCGCGGCCGCAGCATCCGCGAAATGATCGTTGCGGTAGCGATTCTGGCGCCGGTTGCCACCACCGTGTGGTTTACTCTGCTAGGCGGCTCGGGCATTTACTACCAGCTTACCGGCGTGATTGATTTGACCGAGGCGCTGAATAACTTCCAGTTTGATGTAGCTACCTTAACCGTAGCCCAGGCACTGCCCGGCGGGACCTGGATGGCTCTGGCGATCCTGCTTCTGACCACTATTTTCGTTGCCACCACCGGCGACTCAATGAGCTATGCCATTGCGGTTGTTGGGGCCGGACACGACAACCCGAGCCCGGTAATGCGTGCCTTCTGGGGCATCGCCATGGCGCTGATGGCGGCGGTACTGCTGTATATGGGCGCAGGGCAAATTGGCGCGCTGCAGCAGTTCATTGTTATTACCGCGATTCCGGTGTCGTTGATTCTGTTGCCATCATTGTGGAATGGCCCTCAGGCGGCCTACGCCATGGCACGGGAACAAGGCATTATTGACTAAGTGCGGCTATATAGACTTTTCTACAGACCTTCCAGTAGACGCAAAATCATTTGCGGCTGCTGGTTGGCTTGGGCCAACATAGCAATGCCTGCCTGCTGAAGGATCTGCGCGCGAATAAGGTTGGAAACTTCCTTAGCGTAATCGGCATCCTGGATACGCGACCGGGCATCGGAGGTGTTAACAATGCTGTTATTAAGCCCATCAATCACACTTTCAAAGCGGTTCTGCACGGCGCCCAAATAGCTGCGCTGTTGATCTAACCGTTTGATCGCGTCATCCACCATATCGATAGGGTTGCCAGTCCCACTGCCATCGTCCAATACAGTTAGGCCTTCCAGCCCTAACCCCTGTAAATTCATGGCATCAAAGCGAACGGCAATGCTATCGCCCGCGTTCGCGCCCACCTGGATATTCAATGACTGAGTGTCGTTCAACAGCCCAATACCGTTGAACTTACTCTGCCCGGCAACACGGTCAATCTCTTCCATGCGCTGGCCAATTTCTGCTTGGATAGAGACAAGGTCATCGGAAGAGTTGGTGCCGTTCGCCGCTTGTACGCTCAGCTCACGAATGCGCTGCAGATTGTCGTTAATTTGATTAAGTGAGCCCTCCGCCGTCTGCACCATGGAGATGCCATCATTGGTGTTGCGGATCGCTTGGGTCATGCCTTTAATTTGTGACGTCATGCGATTGGCTATCGCCTGACCAGCGGCGTCATCTTTGGCGCTATTAATGCGCAACCCGGAAGAGAGGCGCTGCATTGCCGTCTGCATGGATTGCTGACTGCCGCGCAGATTATTCTGCACGATAAGCGACATCACATTCGTATTTAGGCTGAGCAACGCGTGCCTCCGGGGCAGGTAGCTGCCCACTTTCTGGCAGCTATAGCACTACTATCGGCCTATCGGCAAAAATCATGAGCGTTTTTGAGGTGCAAGACGGCGACCGCTGCTCACCAACACTTCATCGACAGGCTTTTTCACATAGCTGTGCTTAAAGTAGCCGTCATCAACGACTTCTCCATCCCAAGCCACAATGTCCAGATCCATCGTACGTGGGCCCGACTTAATCGCCCCCCTCACGCGGCCTAAGCGATCTTCCACCCCTTTGAGGTAAGCACGAAAAGCCTCCCGCTCAAGCGATGTGCTCACCAGCAGCGCGGCATTTAGGAAATCAGGCTGATGCTGGTACCCCACCGGCTTGGTGCGAATCGTTTTGGAATAGGCCAACAGATTGCACTCACGACGAATAATGTCGACTGCCTGAACCACATAGTGGTCAGGATCGATGTTTGAACCTAGAGAGATCAAGCACTCATGGAGCGCGGCAGACTGCTTGGTGGACAACGTCGTTGGCGGCATAGCGACATCCTGTTGAAAGTGACGTCTTATAGAACTGTCCTGGAACGGAACAACTATATCATCACCTTTAGCCGGCGCTTCGTGCAAGCTGTGTATAAGTTATTGACAAACGCTGCACTCACGCAGAAAGTCTTCCTATATCAATAAAGTGATAGGGAACGCTGTATGCACCAACAAGCTGCTCTGATAACCGGCGGCGCCACACGTTTGGGACGCTATTTTTGCGAAGCCCTGGCCGATGCGGGTTACGACATTGCTCTACACGTTAACCGCTCCCGCAAAGAGGCCGAAGAGGTCGCCAACGGTATTCGCGCCAAGGGGCGGGAGTGTGAAATATTCTCCTGCGATTTTTTAAACGACGACTTAAACCAGTTGCTCCAGTCGGCCAAGCAGCGCTTCCCAGGGCTTAATCTGCTGCTGAACAGCGCTTCTGCCTATGAACCAGCGCCGATTGCGACAACCGAACTTGCGATGCTGGAGACACAGTTTAGGGTCAATATGTTTACCCCGCTGCTGCTCACACGCCACTTTGCCGAGGCGGTACAAGAGGGTCAGGTGATCAATATCATCGATAACAAAGTGGCCTATCACCAGTATCCCTATGCAGCGTATCTGCTGTCGAAAAACAGCCTGGCAGAGATGACCCGTATGGCAGCGCTAGAGTTCGCCCCGCGCATTCGCATTAACGGCATCGCCCCTGGCGTTGTGCTGCCTGCCTCCCAGCGCACCAGCGACTATATTGAGTGGCGCGTTGAAGGCATTCCGCTCAAGCGCCAGGGCGACCCCAAACATCTTGTACAAGCTTTGCACTATTTATTGGACAACCCCTTCGTGGCGGGGCAAATTCTGTTTGTGGATGGTGGGGAGTCTATCAACCTAGAGGGGCGTCACTCGGAGAACTATACTCCTCCCCCTTAAAACGCAGCAGGGCCGCCCGAAGGCGGCCCTGCTGAAGACTAAGGTGTATACCGTTTAGGTTTCATCGACATCATCGTGGTCGGGCTTCAGGTGATCCGGCTCGCTGGTTTGCTGCACCCCTTGCGGGGTGTCGCTCTTAGCCGCCGGTGTCACTACCGCGGACTCCTCCACTTTCTTCTCTTTAGCGGTCGATTCCAGCACCCGCACATGGGCAGGCGGTGGATTACCATTTTTATTATCGCCAAAGTAGAGCGTCGTGTGCGGGAAGGGGATTTCGATACCCGCCTCATCAAAGCGCAGTTTCACCAAGCGGTTATAGGCGCGGCCAACAGCCCACTGATCACCAGGCGTGGTTTTGATGACCACACGGATATTCACAGAGCTATCCGCCAGTGCGGTCACACCTGCCACGGTCAGGTCGGCTAGCAGCTTGGTACCATGTTCTTCGCTCGCTTTGAGATCCTCAAAGGCCAGCTTCAGCTGCTCAATGGCTTCATCGATGCTTTCGCTGTAGCCAATGCCGTACTCGCCCACATGGTTACCGTACTCGCGCATATAGTTAGACACGGTGTCGACACTGGAGAACGGTACGATATGGTAAGTACCCGATAGATCGCGGATCCCCACCGAGCGGATACTGAGCCGTTCGGCGGTTCCCGTCACGCCACCTACGGTTACCACATCGCCGGTATTCATGGCGTTTTCTACCTGGATAAACACCCCGGTAATCACATCCTGCACCAGCTTCTGAGCGCCAAAACCAATCGCCAGACCCAGCACACCGGCACCGGCGATCAGCGGGCCGATATTAATGCCAATTTCCGAGAGCACGATCATGCCGGTAATCGTCACCATGGCGATCGCCAGCGCATTGCGGAACAGGCTGAGCAGGGTTTTCGCCCGCGCCGACGGTTCACCGTAGCCGGTTTCCGGGTTGAGCTTATGCTCAATAAGGCTGGCCAGACCCAGCCAAACGGCTAACGCCACAATCAAAATCACCGTCACGCTAGATAGATTGCCAACCAGGGTGGCACCACCTTCAGAGGCGTACCAGGCGGCAAGATCAAAGGCGCCCCATGCGTTCAACACCATCATGATGACCACGATCAGAATAACCGTGCGCAGCACGCGGAGCGCATTGGGCACATAGCTGTTCAAGCGCTTCTCAAGCAGCGGCAGCTTGCGCCGCAGGTCGTCCGACAACGTGATACGGCGACCAATCGTCTGAGTAAGAAAAGACGATACCAACAGCCCAACCACAATCGCAGCCAGCGATTTCAGGGTGGCATACATCACAAACGGCAACGCATCGCCCGGGCGCGTCAGCGTCAGTACAAACACGATCAAGAAATACAGCAGCGCGAACAGATGCCAGGTGCGGGCAAACAGCTGCAGCGAGACGCGGCTGGCAGTGAGCGTTGATTTTGACGCCATCTCATTCAGATTATCGCGTAGGCGGGTGCGGTTCTTAAGCACCACGGCCACGGCGTAGATAAATGCCAGCACCATGATCAGCGTACCGACGGCTTGCCCCAGCGACGCCGCCACGTAGAAATTGACCAGCGGTACAATCACCATCAAGCCGTAACCAACCATGCCGATCAAACGGGCTAACCAGCGATTCCAGTAAGAGGCTTCTTGAGCAGAAATAGGCAGTAGGCGCAGCCCTTCGTAGCGCGACGAGAACAGCATCCGTACAGCGGCTTTAAGCAGTTCAATAATTAAGAAGGCATTTAGAAACAGCGAGGCGCGGGTCGAAAGTTCACCCGTTTCCCCAACCGCAAACGTTGCTACCAAATTACCGCCCACATAGGCCAAACCGACGAGCAGTATATCGATGACCGCCGCAATCGCTACGCAGGCAATCAAGCGCAGGACAGGCGTTAAATTATTGCCATTTAGCGACCAGCCACTGATTTTGGTAAACAGTGGCTTGGCGACGCGCCGGAAAAGCATAAACATCGCGAAGGTTGCGACGATCACGATCCCCAGATTGATTGCCGCACTGGTGAACGCTGCTATATCAAAGACACTGTCTGCCTCCCCACCAGAGAACAGACCACCCACGATGCTAACCACTTGCTCAAATTGGCCCCCCACATCGCTAACGACACGACTGGTGAGTTCAGCTAACTGGCGGGGCAGCGAGACATCTTCAGCCGCTATCTCGCTGCCCTGAGCGGCGGCTTCTGGAGAAAGTTCGCTTGCAACGCCTTCGGGCAGTGCTGAGGCTTGATTGCGCAACATCTCAATCAACTCTTGTCGCGACTGCTCATCTGCCAACAGGTTTGCCAAGGCCTCGTATGAAGTAGGCGCCGCTTCTGTTGTTGCTTCTGAACTGTCCGTGCTAGCCGATTCACTCGACGTGCTCTGCGCCATTACAGGCGTGGCTAGTACGGCAATCATTGCCAATAGCCAGATACCTAGCCAGGGAAATAAACGAAGTGGCTTCACACCTCAACCTCCTTTTTAGTGAGTGTTGTGTTCAATCTAACGGCTGCCTGATTTTACGCAAGCTAACATTAGGCGTCCGATGTTGCTTACACTCTGCACTGCCACTCTATACTAACAAGGCAGCTTGTTAAAAAGTTGTACAGGGTAACATGACTTGATTCATAAGGCGTTTTACTGGCACAGCGGCAATAGCCACTGTTGTGCCAACAGTATAACCACCGCGTAGCGCGCGCCTTTGGCGACCACGATCCAAGCCAGCGCCCGCCACCAGGGCACCCGGAAGACACCGGCCAGCACGGTAAGCGGGTCACCAATAATCGGCGCCCAGGAAATCAGCAGGCTCAGCTCGCCAAAGCGGTGATACCAGCCTTCCGCGCGCGCCAAGCTACGCGGCGATGCGGGAAACCAGCGGCGGTCTTGAAACTGGCGTGCGTAGCGCCCCATGGCGATGTTGATCATGCTGCCGAGGGTGTTGCCTACCGTGGCCACCAGCCACAGCCCTAAGGGCGGCTCGCCGAGACACCATAGCCGCGCTAGCCACACCTCCGACCCGCCGGGTAGCAGCGTTGCGCTGACCAGGGCGACAAAAAACAGACTTAGCATAGGCTTACCACAACCTCAGCGACCCACGTTAACGTGGCACCTGCCCACCCAACTGCTGGGTTATTTCATCGGCCGTTTGGCGCACCAGCGCACCCAGGGTGAGTAAACGCGCTTCCGGGATTCGCGCTACGGGGCCTGAAACCGAAATCGCTGCCAGCGGCGCGCCGTGCTCATCGAACACACAGGCGGCCACGCAGTGCAGGCCAACGGCATGCTCTTCCCGATCGCAGGCAAAGCCTTGGGCGCGAATCTGCTCCGTTTCCTCTTGTAAGGAGTCGGGTTGATAGAGCGTATTTTCTGTCACTCTGGCAAGCGCTTGGCCATCCAGCAATTGAGCGCGCTCATCATCGGGCATCCACGCCAGCAGCGCCTTGCCGACGCCAGAGGCGTGTAGCGGCGCGCGGGAGCCTAGCCGGGTGATCATGCGCATCATCTGCGGGGATTCGTGTTGAGCGAGAAACACCGCGGTCGCTCCATCGCGAATGCCCAAATTAGCGGTCTCGCCGGTTTCCGCGGTTAAACGGCGCAGAAAAGGACGGCTGGTAGCCACCACGTCGCGCGCTTCAAGAAAGCTATTGCCGATACGGAAGGTTTTGACATCAATACGCCACAGACCTTGCTCGTTCTCCTGGGTCACAAAGCCCTGGCTCTGCAAGGCTTGCAGCAGCCGATGGGTGGTCGACGGCGCCAATTCGGCCATCTCTGCCACTTCTGAAAGGGCTAACCCAAGCGGGCTGGCCGCTAGGTACTCCAACAACGTTAAGCCACGTACAAGCGACTGGCTATGGCCTCCGCTGGCTTTGGCGGTACTCGCCGGACGGCCGACCGTCCTGCGTTTGGCTTCACTCACCTAGCTTTCTCCTAAAAGACGCTGCTAAAAAGACACTCCAAAAGCGCGCCTACTGACTAACAGCGACCTTGCTGACGGCGCCTTCGCTAAAAACATAAAGGGCGTCAGGATAACGTGACAGCACGGCGATTGTCGCGTTTACGGAAACGAATTCCATTCATTCAGCGATGGTACGTCAGCGATGCCGCCAGTGCGGTGGCCGCTTGGCGATAAACGCATCAATCCCCTCGCTCACATCCTCGGCTAACATATTGCAGGCCATGGTTTCCCCGGCAAAGGCATAGGCTTCGTCAAGCGGCATGGAAAGCTGGCGAGCAAACATGGCTTTTCCGGTACGCACCGCAACGGCGCTTTTAGCGCAGATACTGGCGGTCAGCGCGTCCGTGGCCGCATCCAGCGCGTCGTCTTCTGCCACGCGATTAATCAGGCCCCACTCGGCAGCCTGCTCAGCGCTGATAAACTCCCCGGTCAGCAGCATCTCCATGGCGCGCTTAGACGCCACGTTGCGGGAGAGCGCTACCGCAGGGGTGGAGCAAAACAGCCCCACGTTGATCCCGGAAACAGCAAAGCGGGCGCTGCGCGCAGCAACGGCCAAGTCACAGCTCGCCACCAGTTGGCAGCCTGCGGCGGTGGCGATGCCCTGCACTTTGGCAATTACCGGTACGGGCAGGTGCACAATCGCCTGCATCACGTCGCCACAGCGGGCAAACAGCGTTTGGTAGTAGGCTTTATCGGGGTTGGCGCGCATCTGCTTCAGGTCATGCCCGGCGCAAAAGGCTTTTCCTTCCGCGGCGAGGACAACACAGCGCACGCTGCTATCGTCCGCAATCTCGGTCAGGGCGTCGTGAAGTGCTTCCAGCATGGCTTCCGAGAGCGCATTAAAGCGCTCCGGTGTACTCATGATTAACGTGGTGACGCCTTGATGGTCAAGGCGCTCCAGAGGGGGGACAGTTGACGATGGATCTTCAGAAAAGGATCCGTCAGAAGAGCGTCGGCCAGAGGTGATGGGCATGTTGGACTCCTAGTTTTGAGCAACTTTGCCCATCAGTCTAGCCCACAAGGCTTGTCCACGATGCCTGCCTACTGTGCCCTCGCTTATTTTTTCATTAGCCGGGTATCACGGCCTAAGGGGTGCGGCTCGCCGCGCTGTTTGGCTAGATCGATTTGGCGCTGGCGTTCACGGGCGGCAGCGCGGGTCTTCTCCGGCAAAGAGTCGATGCAGTGTGGGCAGCTAATCCCCGGTTCGTAAGCAGAAGACTGCATATCTTCAGCAGATATCGGCATGCGGCAGGCGTGGCACTGCTCGAACTCACCTTTGCTTAAGTCGTGGCGAACCGTCACCCGGTTGTCGAACACAAAACACTCCCCGCGCCACAGCGACTGCTCTTCCGGGACTTTTTCTAAATAGTTCAGCACGCCGCCTTTAAGATGGTAGACCTCTTCAAAGCCCTCTTTGAGCATAAAGCTGGAGGCTTTTTCACAGCGGATGCCGCCGGTACAGAACATGGCCACTTTTTTATGTTTTTCGGGGTCGTAGTGCTCACGCACGTACTCAGGAAATTCACGGAAAGTGGTGGTTTTAGGATCGATCGCCCGCTCAAAGCTACCAATCGCCACTTCGTAATCGTTGCGAGTATCGATCACCAGCACTTCCGGGTCGGCGATGATGTCGTTCCAGTTTTCCGGCTCGACATAGGTACCCACAGTGTCGTTAGGGTCGATATCGGGCACCCCGAGGGTGACAATCTCTTTTTTAAGTTTAACCTTTGTGCGGTAGAACGGCGTCTCGTCGCAGTAGGACTCTTTATGGTCAATATCAGCGAGACGCGGGTCGGCGGTGAGCCATGCCAATAATCCGTCAATGCCTTCGCGGCTGCCCGCCACGGTGCCATTGATACCCTCTTTGGCGAGCAGCAAGGTGCCTTTCACGCCGTTATCCAGCATGGTTTGGCGCAGCGGCTCGCGCAGCGCTTCGAAGTCGTTCAGCGTGACAAATTTATATAGCGCTGCGACCACAATGGGCGGCACTGTGTTAGGCATAGCAATGGGTACTGACATGTAAAGCTCCTGGTAGTCACCCTCGTAAAGGGCGGACCGGGTTAAAAGACGCACACATTTTAGCGCAATCCGCGCCGGAAAACGTCGATTTATTCGACAGAACCGTACTGAAAGCTTCACCCCACGCAGCCGCTGTGAGGCGTATATTGTCACTATTCCCTCACGCAACTCGCGGAGAACACCATGATTATTCGTCGTTCTAATGAGCGGGGCTTTGCTGACCACGGCTGGCTACGCTCTTTCCATACCTTTTCATTTGCCAACTATATGGATCCCAAGCATATGGGATTCCGCGCCCTGCGCGTGATCAATGAAGACCGCGTAGCAGGCGGCCATGGCTTTGGCGCCCACCCTCACCGGGATATGGAGATTATCTCCTATGTGCTTGAAGGCGAAATGGAGCACAAAGACAACATGGGCAACGGCGAAGTGATGCGCCCAGGCGATGTGCAGCGCATGTCGGCGGGCACCGGCGTGCTGCACAGCGAGTTCAATCACTCCAAGGAGAACGGGCTGCACTTTCTGCAGATTTGGATTGAGCCCAAACAGCTAGGCATCACGCCCAGCTATGAGCAGAAAGCGTTTCCCACCGCCGAGCGTCAAGGCCAGTGGCGGCTGGTGGCTTCTCAAGAAGGGCGTGATGGGTCGGTGAGTATTAACCAGGACCTAAACCTGTACTCCGGCCTGTTTAGCGCGGGCGAACAGGTAGCGCCACCCCCTTCGCGCTACGCTTGGCTGCATGTCGTGAACGGCGAAATGGAGGTTAACGGCGAGACACTGAGCGCAGGCGATGCCGCAGCGTTTCAGCCGGAAGAGGCCTTCAATCTGACGGGTAAAGAAGCCGGAGAAGTGCTGCTGTTTGACCTTGCTTGATCACCTGCACTCACTAAAACGGCGCCTCCTAAGAGGCGCCGTTTTTTTACCGCTTTTTTTGCTAACAGCGTTTTAACTATTTTGCGCCGAGTAGAGCGCACGAATCTTCAGCGTATGCTCCACCTGCTTCAACGCTTCCAGCGCCTGAGGGCCGTAGGCTTTATCCACATCGATAACCACATAGCCGACTTTCTCGTTGGTCTGCAGGTACTGACCAGAGATGTTAATGCCGTTTTCAGACAGCACGCGGTTGATCTGCGACAGCACGCCCGGCACGTTGTCGTGAATGTGCAGCAGACGGTGCTTGTCCGGGTGAGCGGGCAGCGCCACTTCGGGGAAGTTGACCGAAGTCACCGTGGTGCCGTTATCAGAGTAAGTGATCAACTTTTCTGACACTTCGATACCGATGTTCTCCTGGGCTTCCAGGGTAGAGCCACCGATATGCGGGGTCAGAATCACGTTCTCCAGGCCGCGTAGCGGGCTCTGGAACTCCTCGTTGTTGCCTTTCGGCTCAACTGGGAAGACATCAATCGCGGCGCCGTTAAGCTTGCCAGCCTTAATCGCCTCAGCCAGCGCATCAATTTCAACCACGCTGCCGCGGGCAGCGTTAATCAAGATAGCGCCTTGCTTCATGGCAGCGATCTCTTTCGCGCCAATCATCCAGCGGGTAGAGGCTAGGTCTGGCACGTGCAGGCTAATCACATCGGAACGCCCCAGCAGCTCTTCAAGGCTGCCTACTTGGCTGGCATTGCCCATGCCCAGCTTGGCGATGACATCATAGTAAATGACGTTAAAGCCCAGCGATTCGGCCAGTACCGAAAGCTGCGCACCGATGCTGCCGTAGCCCACGATACCCAGGGTTTTACCGCGCGCTTCGTGAGAATTCTTGGCTGACTTCAGCCAGCCACCCTGATGGGCGCGGGCGTTTTTCTCAGGGATACCGCGCAGCAGCATAATCGCTTCTGCCAGCACCAGCTCGGCCACTGAACGGGTATTGGAGTACGGCGCGTTGAATACCGCGATACCACGGGTAAGTGCCGCGGTTAAATCGACCTGATTGGTGCCGATACAGAAACAGCCAACGCCCACCAGCTTCTCCGCCGCCTCGAACACGCGCTCCGTCAACTGGGTGCGGGAGCGAATACCGATGAAGTGAACATCGCGGATCTTGTCGATCAGCGCCTCTTCATCAAGGGATGTGGGAAGATGCTCGATATTTTCATAACCGGCGTTGTGAAAATTGTCCACCGCACTTTGGTGGACGCCCTCGAGTAGCAGGATCTTGATCTTGCTCTTGTCCAGGGACGTTTTGGCCATGGCTGAATCAACCTCTATGGTCGGCGGCATGCGCCGTGTATCGGTTCACGGGAGGCGCATATCGTAGCACAGCCCGCGTCGTTCAGGCCGGGTGTGAATGATGAAAAGTCTGCGTGCTGACGATGAATGAACCGCAAGTCGCGTAATAAGCTGTAGTGAAGAGGGCAGACGCCGCCCCCCAGCCTCGGTGTATACTGTGGGCTTATTTCAGCTTATTTAAAAACATACCGGTTTGCAGGCATACCCCAATGAGCGACACGACACCACCCCCGCAGGACTTTGCCGCGACGGTTGAGCAACTTGAATCCATCGTTGAACGTCTTGAGTCAGGCGAGCTCTCATTGGAAGATGCACTGACCGCGTTTGAACAGGGTGTGCGGCTAACCCGCGATGCCCAGCAGCGCCTGGATAGCGCCGAACTTAAGGTGCGGGCGCTGAGCGAAGACAGCGAAGGGCGTTTAAATGTAGCGCCCTTCGCTGGCCCCGACGACCCCAAGGATGCGGCCGAGGATGACAGCAAGGAGACGCCCCCATGGTAGCCATGCAGCCTAGCCAGCTTGCCACCCTGCGCCAGACCAGCAGTGCCCGCGTCGACGCTACGCTAGCGGCACTGTTTGATAGCCGCCCAGCGGTAGCGCCCAGGCTTGAAGCTGCCATGCGCCATGGCCTGCTGGCGGGCGGCAAACGCCTGCGTCCGCTGCTGGTGTATATGGCCGGGCACGCGCTAGGGGCTAACGACGACGCCCTGGACGCCCCCGCCGCCGCCATCGAGTTAATCCACGCCTATTCGTTGATCCATGATGATTTACCCGCCATGGACGACGACGATCTGCGCCGTGGCCAGCCCACGGTGCATAAAGCCTTTGATGAAGCGAGCGCGATTCTGGCCGGCGATGCCCTGCAAGCGCTGGCGTTTGAAGTGCTGGCAAGCAACGCTCATCCACGGCTGGGCCATTTGGTGCACACCTTGGCTGCGGCATCTGGCCGGGATGGCATGGTGGCCGGACAAGCGCTGGATTTAGACGCTGTCGGCGGCCACCCGGATGTCGACGCCCTGGCCCATATGCACGCTCATAAAACCGGCGCCCTGATTGTCGCCGCCGTGCGTCTGGGTGGCCTGGTTGCGGTCGCCGACGATGACCCCCGTTTAAATGCGCTTACTCGCTACGCTCGCGCCATTGGGCTAGCCTTTCAGATTCACGACGACATCCTGGATGTGACCGGCGATACCGTTACCCTAGGCAAAACGTCAGGCGCCGATGCGGCACGCGCGAAGCCTACCTACCCCAGCCTGCTGGGGTTAGAGGGCGCTCAACGCAAAGCGCACAGCCTGATTGACGAGGCCATTGCCGCGCTCGCCCCACTGGGCGAACGTGCCGCACCGCTGGCCGACTTAGCCCACTATATGATCGAGCGCGACCACTAACCGTTTATGAAAACATGCCCATGAAGCTGTTCGACGAGATCCCCCGCGAGCGCCCAGCGACGCCGCTGCTTGACTCTTTTGATCACCCCGCCGCCCTGCGGGCCATGAATACCCAACAGCTCGACCAACTGGCCGACGAGCTGCGCGCCTACCTGCTCTATAGCGTGGGCGTTTCCGGCGGCCACTTTGGCGCGGGCCTTGGCGTGGTTGAGCTCAGCGTCGCGCTACACCACGCCTTTAACACGCCCCACGACCGTTTAGTCTGGGACGTTGGCCATCAAGCGTATCCACACAAGATTCTTACCGGACGCCGCGAAACGATGCTGAGTATTCGCCAGCACGGCGGCTTAGCGGCGTTTCCCCGCCGTGCCGAGTCCGAGTACGACACCTTCGGCGTCGGTCACTCCAGCACCTCGATTTCGGCGGCGCTAGGGATGGCACTGGCAGCCAAGGCACAGGGCGACAAGCGACACGTATGTGCGATTATCGGCGATGGTGCACTCACCGCCGGCATGGCCTTTGAAGCCCTCGCCCACGCTGGCCACGTGGATGCCAATCTGCTGGTGATTCTCAACGACAACGAAATGTCGATTTCCGAGAACGTCGGCGGCATGGCGACCTACCTAGCCCGGGTACTCTCCAGCAAGCCCTATCTGAAAATACGCGAAGAGAGCAAAAAAGTGCTTTCCCACCTGCCCGGCGCACTGGAACTGGCCCGGCGCACCGAAGAGCATATGAAAGGCATGGTCAGCCCCGCCACGCTGTTTGAAGAGATGGGCTTTAACTACGTAGGCCCCATTGATGGTCACGATCTCGATGCGCTCACCGATACGCTCGAAAACCTGCGCGACCTGGACGGCCCACAGTTTCTGCATATCAAGACGGTGAAAGGCAAAGGCTTCCTGCCCGCCGAAGCGGATCAGATTGGCTACCACGCCATTACCAAACTGGAGAAACCCAACACATTAGCCAACGCTACTGCGGCCAAGAAACCGGTGGTGACCCCACCACCGGCCAAGAAAAAGTACTGCAATGTGTTCGGCGAATGGCTGTGCGATATGGCCGCCACCGATCCGCGCCTGATGGGCATTACCCCCGCCATGCGCGAAGGCTCCGACCTGATTCGCTTCTCAAAAGAGTACCCGCAACGCTATTTTGATGTGGCCATTGCCGAGCAACACGCGGTAACCCTCGCCGCGGGCATGGCCTGCGAAGGCATGAAACCGGTGGTTGCGATCTACTCCACTTTTCTACAGCGCGGCTACGATCAGTTGATTCACGACGTCGCGGTGCAGAACCTGGATGTCACCTTCGCCATTGACCGCGCAGGCTTGGTGGGCGAAGACGGCCCCACCCACCACGGCAGCATGGATCTCTCTTTCCTGCGCTGTGTGCCCGGCATGGTGATTCTGGCCCCGGCGGATGAAGCCGAGTGCCGCGCCATGCTGAGTGCCGCCTATCATCACCCCGGCCCCGCCGCGGTGCGCTATCCCCGCGGTACTGGCCCAGGCGTAGACATTCCCACACACCTTGAGCCGCTGGCCATTGGTAAAGCGGAAGTGCGCCGCCATGCCGCCAACGACGGCGTGCGTATCGCGCTTCTCGCCTTTGGCAGCCTCAACAGCGCCGCAGCGGAAGTCGCCGAAAAGTTGAACGCCACCCACATCAATATGCGCTCCATTAAACCCTTGGATCGCGATGCGGTGCTGCACGCCGCCGACGAACACGAACTATTGGTGACCCTGGAAGAGAATGTGATTGCCGGTGGCGCAGGCAGCGCCGTGAATGAGCTGCTTCACGCCGAAGGCGTTCAGGTAGAGGTCCTTAACCTCGGCCTGCCGGATGCTTTTGTAGAGCACGGCACGCCTGCACAGCTGCTTACCGACTGCCAATTGGACATCGAAGGCATCGAGCGCGCCATTCGTGCCCGGCTGCCATAAGCCATTACTTTTAAACCACTTTGAGATTGCTATGCTATTGCTTATTGTTATTTTCGGCCTGATCGGGCTTGCATTTGGCGGCCCGGTGGGCCTCCTGATTGGCGGTGGCCTGGGCTGGTGGCTAGGCAAACGGCTTAGCCGTCGCCTGAATATCGCCCGAATGCGCATCCAGGAAGGCTTTCTGGAGTCGATCTTCTCGGTGATGGGTTGCCTATGCCAAGCCGACGGCAAAGTGACTGAAGGCGAACTAGACGTTGCCGAAAAGCTGTTTGATCAAATGCGCCTGCAGGGCGAACAGCGCGCCAAGGCCCGTGCCGCCTTTGAGCGCGGCCGCTCCGACGACTTCGATCTGGACGCCGAGTTAGCCAACGTCAACCGCCTCACCCAGCGCCAGCCGGTTCTGCGTCAGGTATTTATCCAGGTTCAGCTCACGGCGATAGCTGCTGATGGCGTGCTTCACCCCGCCGAGCACGAGATGATTCTGCGCGTTGCCCGCGGTGTAGGCTGCAGCGACGCTGAAGTGCAGCAGATCGAAGCGATGCTGCACGGCGCGGCCGCGAACTCTCAAGGCGCCAGCGAAGAGGCTCTCAAAGACGCTTACCGCGTACTTGGGGTTTCGGAAGACGCCAGCGATGCGGAGATCAAAAAAGCCTACCGCCGCCTGATGAGCCAAAACCATCCGGACAAACTCGCCGGTAAAGGCCTTCCCGAAAGCATGCGCGATGTCGCCCAAGCGCGCACAAGCGAAATCGGCAATGCCTACGAGCGGATCCGTGAGGCGCGGGAGAGATAAAGAGAAGAGATACACAGAAAGCGCTGAAAACATTTTGATGGCAAGCCATCATCAAAATGATGCATACTTCTATAGCGTTCAGCGAAGGAGGTGCTTATGGAAGCGCTCGAACATTATTCCAATAGCCAGCAAGCTGTTAGTGGCGTTAGCGTATCGGTTAATGTGCTGACGGATAAGATCGCCTTTATTCACGCGGTGCGCCTCGGCGTCCCGGGCAGCGTGGTAAAACAAGCGATTCAGGCAATGGGCAATAATCGTGAACTGTTTGTCAGACTGCTGGAAACCACGCCAGGCAATTTGCACCGCTTCTACCATCGCAAAGCACTAAGCCGCACCGACAGCGAAGAGGTACTGGATGTGTTGCGCGTGCTTTACCATGCTCAAACTGTTTTTGGCGATAACGCTAAAGCCCATGAATGGCTAAATACGCCGATTCCTGCGCTGGCGGGCGAGACGCCCTTGAATCTTTTTGATACTTTCGAAGGCCGCCAGTTAGTGAGGGAAGCGCTGCGTAAAATTGAGTTCGGTGAATTTAGCTAATGAAGCTATACCGCATCGCTCCCGAACGCTATATGAATAATTTAAGCGGCCTTGGCGCCAGCTACCGGGATGGCGCAAGGTGGAACGCTCCAGGTAACCCTGTCGTCTATTTCGGCACCTCTGCCAGCGTAGCGATGCTGGAACTCGGCAATTATCTACCCTCTCCCCGCTTGCTACCCGCCAACTACCGGTTAGGTATTTTCGAGCTACCCGACGATACCGGTAGGGAAACCTGGGCCCAGCACCAGTTACCCGACGATTGGCACCACTACCCCTACCCTGAAAGCACTCAAACACTAGGCACTGTATGGCTGCAGCGTTGCGATACGCTGATGCTGCTAGTTCCCAGCTGTGCTGTACCCGGGGCAATGGAGAATATTGCCGTCATTAACCCTCTTCACCCCGCCATTACCGATATTCACTTAATAGACACTCGCCAAGACATTTATAATCAGCGCTTATTTAGGGGCATTTAAGCGTAATTTTATAGATCGCAGTGCGGCCTGTTAGGCCTCTACTACATTTAGAAAAAAACGTCGCAAAGAAAACAACGAGAAGATTAAGAGCACTAAGGAGCCGTAATGATCACGCTATACACTTTCCCCCACTCCCGCTCGTTAAGAGCAGCATGGACGCTTGAAGAGTTAGGCCTTGAGTATCAGTGCCAGCACGTGGCGCTGGATAAAGGCGAGGGGCAAACAGCCGCGCATTTGGCGCGCCACCCAGACGGCAAGGTACCGGTGATTGAGGATGGCGAACTAACGCTATTTGAGTCGGCACCGATTTGCCGTTACCTAGCGAAGCAGTACGGTGATGGCACATTACTCCCCAGCGATCCCGCAGCCCGCGCCCAGGTTGACCAGTGGCTCAGTTTTATTGTCACCGAAGTTGAGCAGCCGCTATGGAACCAGGCCAAGCATAAATTTGCCCTACCTGCAGATAAGCGCGTTACGGCTGTTCTGCCGACCTGCGCGTGGGAGTTTCAGCGTGCGCTAAGCGCGCTAGAGCGCCGCTACAACGGCCAAGAAACTTTGGTGGGTAACACCTTTACCCTCGCGGATCTGTTTTTAACCCATACCTTGTCTTGGGCGATTAGCATGAAGCACCGCTTACCCGAACCGCTGATGGCCTATCGCGCACGCCATATTCAGCGCGCCGCGATGGCAAAGGCAATGGAAAAAGAGCAGGCGGCAGCGAAGGGCTAAACAAAACAAATGGCACCTAAGCGCCTTTAAGACCGTTGCTAGTTATGCGAGGCAACGGTTCCTTGCTATTCCAGGCTAGGTGCCCCTTAAAAGCCAAGCTCATCAAGTAGATCATCTACTTGATCCTGCCCTGTTGCCACATCTGTTTTGTCTTTACCCACCTGTGGCCCATTGCGCAGTTTGGCATGTTCATCGCGGTCATCTTCGAGTTTAACGCCATCGGTAACGTTGGGCACATTATCGACTAACACCTGAACAAGCTGCTCTTCGATCAGCTTGATGACTTCGATCATTTTCTTAATCACCTGGCCAGTGAGATCCTGGAAGTCCTGAGCCATCATGATTTCAAGCAGCTCTTTTTGCGTCGCCCCAGTTGCGGTAGGAAGCTTATCGCTCAGAAAGCGCTGCGTATCCTCGACAAGCTGCGGATCACCCTCTACCGCAGCGAGCTTAGCTGCCGCTGCCTGCCAGCGCTTATTAAGTGCCGCGCCCTCTTCTTCAAGGCTATCTTGCACCGGCTGCGCCCGCTCAACCGCGTTCAATGCCCGTTCTGCGGCCTGCTCCGTCATGGAGGCAACGTAGTTGAGCCGGTCATTGGCATCCGGTATCGCTTGCGCCGCCTGGGTAATCTGCTGATCTAAGCCCAGCTCTTTCATGCTGTCCCGCAGCAGGCGCGTTAAGTGGCCAATGCGATGCACCATCTCATCAGTACTGTCTTTTTTGCCCAGTACCGACGGCATGGTCGTGTCGTGGGCGTTGTTAACAGTGCTCATGACAATCCTCTTGTTGGAAAATCTTATTGAATGTGGCTTGTTTACTTTTTACAGTCGCTATCTATACATATACAAACGTATAAAGCCAACATTATGCCTGCTTGTTCAAGAGTCGATTAGCGATAAAGGCAAGCTATTAACCACCAATTCATTTTACTCACTCAATCTTGTAAGAGATCTCTTACGTTTCTGACATTGTTGGTGTTTTCAAGGGGTCTTAGCGACTACACAGGCGAGGTATGGGGCAGAACGGCGCTATAAACGGCAAAGTAGTGACAGACGCTGCCGCCAATCACAAACAAGTGCCAGATGGCGTGGTTGTAGGGAATAGCACGCACAGCGTAGAAGATAACCCCTAGCGTGTAGGTAATTCCTCCTGCGGCCAGCAGGGCGATACCCGTCGTCGATAAGCGCGCCGCCATCTCGCCCGACGCCAGCACGATCATCCAGCCCATGAGCAAATAAATCGCCACGCGTAACACCGCAAAGCGATTAGGCCACAACAATTTAAAGGCAATGCCCATCAGCGCCAGCGACCACACGGCCACAAACAAGGTCCAGCCCGTTGTACCACGCATATTGACGAGCAGAAAGGGTGTATAAGTCCCCGCGATCAGCAGATAAATCGCGCAGTGATCAAGCAGTTGAAAGCGCTGTTTCCAGCGCCGATGAGGAATGCCGTGGTAAAGGGTCGAAGCGGTATACAGCAGGACCAGCGTGGTGCCGTAAAGGCTCAGGCTAACAATTTTCCAAGGGTCTACATGGGCGGCGTAGCTCGCGGCCACCAGCAGTACCACCATCCCCACCAGACTGAGCACAGCACCGATACCGTGGGTGATACTGTGCAGCCACTCTTCGACAACGCTGAATTCGCCCTGCTGTTCAGCAGATACTTCAGTTTCTTCACGTACCGCTTTCATCCTGGGGCTCTCCTGGCATGCCACTCCCCCACTCATATCACCCCTTACGCTCAATATCCACATCGCTGGCGTGGGTAAAGTCGTCTAGTGCCATCATGTGGCCGAGCTTGCCCGCTTTGGTGGATAGATACTGCTCGTTATGGGGATTCAGGCCGGTGGTGATCGGCAGGCGTTCGACGACATTCACGCCATCGCGGGTGAGGGCATCCACCTTGCGCGGGTTGTTGGTCATTAATCGCAGTGACGTAATGCCCAGATGATTGAGCATTGGCACGCACAGGTCGTAGCGGCGCATATCGGCGCCAAAACCGAGCTGCTCGTTGGCCTCGACCGTGTCGGCGCCTTGATCCTGCAAGTGATAAGCGCGAATTTTGTTTAACAGGCCAATACCGCGCCCTTCTTGGCGCAGGTAAAACAGCACGCCGCGGCCCTCTTCAGCGATACGTTTCAGCGCTTCCTGCAGCTGGTAGCCGCAGTCGCAACGCATGGAAAACAGCGCATCACCGGTCAAACACTCGGAGTGCACCCGCCCCAATACCGGCTCGTCGCCGGTCACATCACCCAACGTTAGGGCGATATGATCCTTGCCGGTGGCCTCATCTTCGAAGCCATGCATAGTAAATGTTGCCCAGGGCGTGGGCAGCCGGGAAGCGGCAATGAAGCGAATGGTCACAGGTTACCTCGCTGATTGACCAAACCAGTTAACCACACCAGTGTTGGCAAAGTGGGCCAGTATTCTAACAGGAAGCGGCGCACGCCTCACGTTGGCGAAGACGCTAAAATCGGCTAATTAGGCGAGAAAAATTGGCTGGGTGCGACGATTTTTGCCATCCAGTACGCCGCCCTAGCGGCTATCTTCAAGTACAATTGCGCACATACGATACCCGATACGGCTTTAAGTACGATGCGGGCAAATTTCTTAAGAGCAAGTGCCTATGACCACTACACCTTTGCATAATGATCGATTCCTTCGCGCGCTAGCGCGCCAGCCCGTCGACCGCACCCCGGTGTGGATGATGCGTCAAGCGGGCCGCTACCTGCCGGAATACCGCGCCAGACGGGCCGATGCAGGCAGCTTTATGGATCTGTGCCGCAACCATGACCTGGCCTGCGAAGTCACCCTGCAGCCTCTAGAGCGCTACCCGCTAGATGCGGCGATTCTGTTTTCAGATATTTTAACCATCCCTGATGCCATGGGCTTGGGTCTCTATTTTGAAACCGGCGAAGGCCCTAAATTTCGCAAAACCGTGCGCACCCCAGAAGAGGTCGCCGCACTCAGTGTACCCGACGCCGAGCGCGACCTGGATTACGTGATGCGCGCAGTGTCGACCATTCGCCGGGAGTTGAATGGCCGTATGCCGCTGATTGGTTTCTCCGGCAGCCCCTGGACGCTAGCGACGTATATGGTCGAAGGCAGCTCCAGCAAAGACTTCCGCCATCTGAAAACCATGCTTTACGATACGCCGGACACCATGCACCAGTTGCTGGATACGCTGGCGCATGCGGTAACCGACTACCTGAACGCGCAGATTCGTGCCGGCGCCCAGGCGGTGCAGATTTTCGATACCTGGGGCGGCGCGCTTTCTACCCCGGCTTACCTTGAGTTCTCGCTGCGCTATATGGAGCAGATCGTTTCCGGGCTGATTCGCGAACACGATGGTCGCCGGGTACCGGTGATTTTATTCACCAAGAATGGCGGCCAGTGGCTTGAGCATATCGCCTGCGCTGGTGCCGATGCGCTGGGTATCGACTGGTCTACTGAGCTTTCCGACGCACGCGCCCGGGTTGGCCATAAGGTCGCTCTGCAGGGCAATCTTGATCCCAACGTGCTGTTTGCCCGCCCCTCGGCTATTCGCGCCGAAGTGGCCCGGGTGCTGGAAAGCTACGGTCACGGCCCTGGCCACGTATTTAACCTGGGCCACGGCATCAGCCAATTTACCAATCCCGACCACGTCACCGCCTTTATGGAGGCGCTGCACGAGCTAAGCCCGCAGTATCACCGCGATATTCCGACGCAACCCAACACATCGCACTCAGGAGCCAATTCATGAGCGAATTACGCGACGACCAGTGGTTTACCGAAATCTTTGACAGCCACGGCAGCGCCTTCTCGCTGAAGATCTCAGAAAAGCTGCTGGATGTGCAGAGCCAGTACCAGCATCTGGAGGTTTACGCCACCGAAACCTATGGCAACCTGATGGTGCTGGACGGCTGCGTGATGCTGACCGATCGCGATAATTTTCTCTACCACGAAATGATTGCCCATCCGGCGCTGTTCACCCATCAAGACCCCAAGCGGGTAGTGATCATCGGCGGCGGTGACTGCGGCACCTTAAAAGAGGTGCTGCGACACTCAAGCGTTGAGAAAGTTACCCAGATTGATATCGATGAAGAAGTTACCAAGGCGTCTGAGCGTTTCTTCCCGTCGTTGGTAGAATCGAATAACGACCCGCGCGCTGAGTTGCTGTTCGCCGATGGCGTCAAGTGGGTGGACGATGCACCGGATGAGAGCATCGATGTCTTGATTATCGACTCTACCGACCCAGTTGGCCCCGCTGAAGGGTTGTTTAAAACCGACTTTTTAAAGCGCTGTCACCGTATTTTGAAAAGCGGCGGCGTGATGGTGCAGCAGAGCGAATCACCGCTTTACCACGCTGGTTCGATCATTCGTGAGCTGCGCAACGATATGTTGAAAGCCGGTTTTGACAGCGTTGCCACGCTACCCTTCCCGCAGCCGGTTTATCCCTCAGGCTGGTGGAGCGTGACATTGGCGGGTAAAACCACCGATGTGAATACCTTCCGCGAGCAAGCCGCCGCCAGCCACGACCTGCCGCTTGAGTACTATAGCCTAGAAGCCCACCGTGGCGCGCTCGCCCTACCGCCGTTTATGCGCAAGGCCTTTTCAGCCGAGTAAACGCACCATCGTTTTGCCCGCCTTTAGTCACCGCCCACCTCAACTTGCCCTATAAAGGTGCAAAGTGGGTGGGCAATTACCATTTTTGCACCTATACCTTCGTCTCGAATTCGTTGAGTAGCGTTGAAAAGCGCTGAATTAACGCCTGTACCCTTGTTGGCATCTTCCTTGCTAGGTTTAGTCACATGCTACGGCATGCATAACGATTTCAAATACTTCGAGGGAAACTCAATGTTCAATAAAAAACACCTAGCGCTATTGGCGTCTGCTGGTTCGCTGACACTAGCAGGCATGGCAACAGCGCAGGCCGACACACTTGAAGACACAATAGAAAACGGCGCTGTTCGTTGCGGCGTGAGCGATGGTTTGCCGGGCTTTTCAGCGCCAGATGACGACGGTAACTGGCAGGGTTTGGACGTTGATGTTTGCCGCGCGGTAGCGGCAGCCGTACTTGGCGACGCCGACGCGGTAGAGTTTATTTCTCTCAACGCCGTTGAACGCTTCACCGCCCTGCAGTCTGGTGAAGTTGATGTCCTTTCACGCAATACCACCTGGACGACAACCCGCGACACTACCCTAGGCCTGAACTTCACCGGTGTTAACTTTTACGATGGCCAAGGCTTCATGGTTTCTCGCGACCTGGGCATTACCGGTGCTGATGAGCTCGACGGTGCATCCATCTGTATCCAATCGGGTACCACTACCGAGCTGAACCTGGCTGACTACTTCCGTGCTAATGACATGGAATTCAACCCGATCGTATTTGATACCTCTGAGCAAACAGTGGGTGGCTATCAGGCAGGCCGCTGTGACGTATTGACGTCTGATACCTCTCAGCTAGCCGCGCTACGTATTCAGCTAGACGATCCTGAAGCCTCAATGATTCTGTCTGACGTGATCTCCAAGGAGCCGCTGGGTCCTGTTGTTCGTCAGGGTGATGACCTTTGGTTCAACATCGTGAAATGGTCACTGTTCGCCATGATTAACGCCGAAGAGTACGGTGTTACCAGCGAAAACGCTGAAGAGATGTTGAGCTCTACTAACCCTGATGTTGCTCGCCTGCTGGGCCAAGACGGCAACTACGGCGAAGGCATGAACCTTGAAGCTGACTGGGCTTACAACATTATTAGCCAAGTCGGTAACTACGCTGAAAGCTTTGACCGCAACGTGGGCATGGGCTCTCCGCTTGAAATTGAGCGCGGCGTTAACGCCCTGTGGAACGACGGTGGCTTTCAGTACGCTCCCCCGATTCGCTAAGCGTCTCGCTTGACCCCGGCCCGCCGCCCTGTTCCAGGGACACGGCGGGCCATCTGATTGACCTTCCGTATAGCGGAGACGCCATCCATGTCTGTAAGACCTAACGTTCGCCCCGCCGGCCACAAGCCGCCGTTCTGGCGAGACCGCGCTAAGCGCGCACTTATCTTTCAAATCATTTTGGTCGCTGTTGTAGCGGCTTTTCTGATCTATATCGTCAACAATACCCAAGCCAACCTGAATGCCCGCGGCATTACTACCGGCTTCGGCTTTTTGAACAACACAGCCGGCTTTGGTATTGGTCAAACCTTAATTGAGTACTCCTCCCAAAGTACCTATGGCCGAACCTTCGTGATTGGCTTGCTCAACACGCTGCTGGTCGGTGGGCTGGGGGTGTTAGCGGCCTCGATTATTGGTTTTATCGTCGGTATCGCACGGCTATCGCCCAACTGGCTAATCTCTAAACTGGCCAACGCCTATATCGAAACGTTTCGTAATATCCCGCTGCTGCTGCAAATTTTCTTCTGGTACTTCGCCGTACTGCGGACGTTGCCCAGCGCCAGAGAGAGCATGGCGTTTGGCGAAGCCATTTTCCTCAATGTTCGCGGGCTGTACTTGCCTCAACCGCTTTTCGAGTCAGGATTTGGATTGATCCCTGTTACCTTTGTGGTGGCAATCATTGCCAGCATCGCACTGGTCATTTGGAATAAGCGCCGCCACGAAGCCACCGGTAAGCGTCTACCGGTTTTCTGGATATCGCTGGTGATCATTTTTGGCCTGCCGCTGCTGGTATTGGTGGCCACTGGAGTACCGGTCACCTGGGAGATGCCGGTACTGCGCGGCTTTAACTTCGGCGGTGGTATTACCATCATCCCCGAATTTTTGGCCCTGTGGCTGGCGCTGTCTATCTATACCGCATCTTTCATTGCGGAGATTGTGCGTTCGGGCATCCAGGCCATTCCCCACGGCCAAACAGAAGCCGCCCAGGCATTGAGCCTGCCGCGCAAATTAGTCCTACGTTTGGTGGTCATCCCCCAGGCCATGCGCGTCATCATTCCGCCGCTCACCAGCCAATATCTTAACCTGATTAAAAACTCGTCACTGGCCACCGCCATCGGCTACCCCGACTTAGTCTCGGTTTTTGCCGGCACCACGCTCAACCAGACCGGTCAGGCAATCGAAGTGATTGCCATGACCATGGCGGTATATCTGATCATCAGCTTGCTGGTGTCCATGTTTATGAACTGGTTCAACGCTCGCGTTGCGCTGGTCGAACGCTAGGCCGGAGGCGACCCCATGATTCACAATAAAGAAACCATACCTCAGCGCCCGGCCCCTAAAGGCACTATTGGCCCGGTTGCTTGGCTGCGCGGCAATCTGTTTAACGGCCCAATCAACAGTATCTTCACGCTGTTGGGCCTGTACGTGCTGTACCTACTGGTGGTGCCAACGGTTCAGTGGGCGTTTATTAATGCCGACTGGGTGGGCGATAGCCGTGAAGATTGCTCACGGGTGGGTGCCTGCTGGGTATTCGTCAACGCGCGGTTTTCCCAGTTTATGTACGGCCTTTACCCCAGTGAGGAGTATTGGCGCGCCAATATCGTGTTCGGCATGTTTGCAGCGATTATCGCCTGGATGGTGATTCCCCGCCTACCCTTCAAGCGCTGGGTGGTGGTGTTTGCCTTACTAATATTCCCGGTCATCGCCTACGTGCTACTACACGGCGGCTACTTTGATTTGCCACGGGTTTCCACCCACCGCTGGGGCGGCCTAATGCTGACCCTGCTACTGGCAAGCGTGGGCATGATTGGCGCACTGCCGATTGGCATCGTGCTCGCCCTTGGGCGACGCTCGAACATGCCCATCGTCAAAACCTTCTGCGTGATTTTTATCGAGTTCTGGCGCGGTGTGCCGCTCATCACCATTCTGTTTATGGCCTCGGTGATGTTGCCGCTGTTCCTGCCTTCAGAACTCAGCGTGGATCGCCTTGTACGTGCGCTAATCGGCCTGACGCTGTTCCAAAGTGCCTATATGGCCGAGGTGATTCGCGGTGGTTTGCAGGCGATTCCCAAAGGGCAGGACGAAGCCGCTGCGGCGCTGGGTATGACGTACTGGAAGCGCATGGGATTAATCGTGATGCCCCAAGCGCTGAAAATGATGATTCCCGGTATCGTCAATACGTTTATCTCACTGTTTAAAGACACCACCCTGGTGATGATCATCGGGCTGTTTGACCTGTTGGGCATTGTGCAAGCGGCGCTTTCCGACTCGCGCTGGCTGGGCTTCTCAATCGAGGGGTATGTATTTGCCGCGTTCATATTCTGGATTTTCTGTTTCAGCATGTCGCGCTACAGCCAGTACCTGGAACGCAAGTTAAATACCGGCCATAAGCACTAGTTCAAGTACTCGCTTATGTACGATTGCCGAATCTATTTACGTTTTGAGTAGGATTTCAACATGACACAAGCAGCCACCAACACCTCTGACACCAGTACTTCCGACCTGATGGTCGAGATGCGCAACGTTAACAAGTGGTACGGTGACTTTCACGTACTGCGGGATATCTACCTGGAGGTAAAACGCGGTGAACGTATCGTGGTTTGCGGCCCCTCAGGTTCGGGCAAATCAACACTGATCCGCTGCATCAATCACCTTGAAGAGCATCAAAAAGGTGAAATCGTGGTAGGCGGCGTGCCGCTAACCCAAGATGTGAAGCGTATTGAGCAGATTCGCCGCAGCGTCGGCATGGTGTTTCAGCACTTCAATCTGTTTCCGCATTTATCAGTGCTGGAAAACTGCTGTATCGCGCCAATGTGGGTACAAAAGAAACCCCGCAAAGAGGCCGAAGCGCTGGCAATGGAGTACCTACAGCGGGTGCGCATTGCCGAGCAGGCCACCAAGTACCCAGGGCAGCTTTCTGGCGGTCAGCAGCAGCGCGTGGCGATTGCCCGCTCGCTGTGCATGCACCCCGACGTGATGCTGTTTGACGAGCCTACCTCAGCACTCGACCCCGAGATGATCAAAGAAGTGCTGGACGTTATGGTAGAGCTGGCGGAAGAAGGCATGACCATGATCTGCGTGACCCACGAAATGGGCTTCGCCAAGACCGTCGCCGACCGGGTGATCTTTATGGATCAGGGGCAAATCATTGAAGAGAACGCGCCTGAGCCCTTCTTCAACAACCCACAGTCTGAACGTACTCAGCTATTCCTAAGCCAGATTCTGGGACATTAATCCACAGTCCAAGCCATTAAGCAGCTGTGGATAAGTACGTCATTATGGGCCTCAACTGAGGCCCATACTATTTAAGTGGCTTAAGAAAATCAGCTATTACAAACAGTCGTTAACAACAGTCACAAAAGGATAAAAGTATGATTGAAAAGCTGTTTATCGACCGCGCCCCACAACCGATTGCGCCGTTTTCACACGCCTGCCGGGTAGGTGACCTGGTATTTATCACCGGGCAAATGCCGACGGTGCCAGAAACCAACGAGATGCTCTTGGGCACTTTCACCGAACAGACTCACCGGGTGATGCAAAACCTGGCGATTGTGCTGGAAGAAGTCGGCAGCGCCTTCGAATATGTGGTCCAGTCTCGGGTATTTATTACCAATATGGGTCACTTTGAGGAGGTGAATAAGGTCTATGCCAGCTACTTCCCACAGCCGTTACCTACCCGCACCTGCATTGGGGTGACCGGCTTAGCGGGCGGCGCTGATGTGGAAGTCGATATGATTGCCTGGATTCCGCCGTCTCAGACATAGTGCCTATCAGTCGTCGTTTTCAAGCTTACCAGTACGCCACGACGCGATTGCGCCCCGCTTCTTTGGCCGCATAGAGCGCTTGGTCGGCCTGGGCGACGGCCACTGCCTGACTGTGGTCTAAATCACTGGAGAGTGTCAGCGGCGCAATGCCCACGCTGACGGTGAGCGTTACCATCGTCGGCGTTTGCGTATCACCTACCGTCAGATAAAACGGCTGATGGGCTATGCGTTGGCGAATACGCTCACCCAGTTGAACAACCTGCTGGGGCGATAAATCACCTGTCGTAACAGCGAACTCTTCACCGCCTAGCCTAGCCAGGCAATCCTCTGGGCGCAGGACATCATGTACGCGTTTTGCCATCTCCACCAGCAGCGTATCCCCCGCAGGGTGGCCGTAGCGATCGTTGATATGCTTGAAGTAATCAATATCAATCATCAGTACATGATAGTTTGCAGCTGCGTGGAACTCTTGGAGTTGCGCTAAGTGGTTAGCCAACCCACGTCGGTTGCGCATGCCGGTCAAGGCGTCAAACTCTGCCGCCGTCCAGGCCTGCTCTTCAGTTTTTTTGCGTTGGCTAATATCGATAGTCAGCCCGCCAATACGCGTTAAGCGCCCCTCTGATGAGTAGTCACCCTCCATCACCAGCTCGTGCCAGCGCCACTGGCCCGACGCTACTCTGAGCTTCAAATCAATACGGCATTGGGTTTGCTGGCGCCGACACCTCTGGCGTAAAAACCCTAGCAAACGCCTTCGATCGTCAGGTGCAACATGACCTAGTAGGCGACGCACTGGGAGCTTTGCATAATCGCCAGGATACCCCAGTGAAAGCAGCAACGCCGGGGAGCACAAAGTGGCGCCACTGAGCGTATTGACCTCCCAAATACCGCAGTCGGTAACGCGCTGCAAAAGACCCACCTGACGCTGCCTGCGGGTAAGCTGCTGGCGATAAATAGCCGAGGCGATCAGCTCAGCGCCGATAACCAGCGCCTGCAGCCCAGCACCTTCCCAATCGACTTCTCGCTCACAGTCGTCAAAGCCCAGCGTGCCCCACCACTGGCCATCCACCATAATGGGCACGGTGACCATCGATTGAATGGACTGACTTTCCAAATTGTCGCGCAGCGTCCCAGGGGCCACCTTCGAGGTAATACAGGTGTGCGACTCACCTCGCTCACGACGATTGACCATCTCCTCATACTCGGCATCGTCGATCAGCGTGGTAAAAAAGCGGAAGCGTTTTTGCGTTCGTTGGCGATAGTGCGATGAGGAAACCCACTCGAACACATAATCCTGCAGGACACCGCTGGGATTGCGCTCTATGGTTTGAAATATCCACACGCGATTGACACCCGACGCCTCCCCGAGCGCGGCCAGCAGGTGATCGACGCCATCGCTCCAAAAATGCTCGTCAATTAGGGCACTGCTGCCTATAGAGAGGGCTTTTAGCAGGCTCGGCGCATCCGGCGATAAAGGAGCAGGCATAGTAGGGTCTCTTTACTTTTCTTTGAGGTTACCACACAGTCTCCTTAGAAGATTACACGCTACGCCCATAGAGCGTGATGCTCGCGGGCGCTAACGGGGTTTGCTCACGATGGGTCGTCAGCGACTTCCCCGCCAGCGCGGTAAGCAGAATCTGTAGCGGATCGCCGTGGCTGACCAGCACAATGGTTTCACCGCTGGCCTTATGCTCCCACCCATCAATCACTGCCTGCATACGCGTGGCTACCGCGCTTACTGCTTCTACCCGATGGTGAGTGTGCTCGGCATCTTCAGCGTCTAACGCCCATATGCTGGAGTAGCGATCATCACTCTGCCCCTCAAACTCGCCAAAATAACGCTCTCGCAAGCGCGTCTCTACGCTTGGGGTGAGTCCAAACGCGGCGGCGATGTGGGCAGCCGTTTGCGTCGTGCGCAGAAAATCCGAGTGTACGACAAGCGTTGGTGTCGGCCACTGCCAGTCGGCCACCCTCTGGACAAGCTGTTGCTCGCCCAGCTCGGAAAGGCCGAAGTCCGCCACACCGCGCTCCGGCGAGCTAACAATCACGCCCTGCTGATTGGCTTGGCTATGGCCGTGGCGCATTAGTAAATAGCGGTTGCGCCAATGTTTTTTTACGTTTCGTTTTTCAGTGGTCATGCGTCTCTTTCCTGATATGCCTATCTTTACTGATCCATGTGACGCTGGCTGGGCAAGTGTTTGACCTAACGCCAAACGCTTGCCATGGTTAATGAACCATCAACGACATGGAGTATGCACAGCGATGACAACCTATATCGTGGTAGCCGACGCCGCTCGCGCACGTATCTTTACCCGTGATGCCTTAACGCTGGCGGAGCAGGAGAGCCTGGTTCACGCAGAAGGGCGACTGCATGAAGGTGACTTGATCACCGACGGCCGAGGCGATGTGCACGAGTCGATGTCCAGCACGGCACGCTCGGCAGGCGAAGAGGGAACTGCCACTAAACATGAAAACGAGCTGTTCGCGAAAGAAGTCGCTCAGCGTCTTTATAGCGCGCGAGTAGGTAACAGCATGGAGAAGCTAATCATGGTAGCGCCACCCAAGTTTTTGGGCCTGCTACGTGACAAACTCGATGGCCCCACGCAAAAACTCGTCATTCACTCCCTTTCGAAAGACCTAAGTAAAGCCTCACTGGCAGATATTCAAACTGCTGTAAGCGATTTACGCTAGGCATTTTAACCTTATAACCTATTAATTATCCTAAAGTAATGGTCGCTCTCGCCGATAATTTAGAAGCCATTATAAACGGTACTTCTCCCCTGAGTACCGACATACACTTCGACGTCGAGAGCGACCATGTTATCTTCCCTCCGAGCACGCATACTATTAGCCGCTCTAGTGGCGATTACCCTCGCCCTAGTGATTAACGGCATTGCCAGTTACACCACCGTAAAACACCATAATAGCCAGCAAGTCACACGCAATCTTAGCGCTGTGGTTAACGGCAATACGCAAGCTCTCAACGAGTGGTTTAATGCACGCTATACGATGCTTTCCAGCATGGATGATGCAGCCAATAGCGATGATCCCCTTGGCGCACTACGCCAACTGTCGGACTCAGGCAGTTTTATGACCGCCTACATTGCCTACCCTTCCACCCCGGACGCTATTTTCTCCGATGGCTGGCAGCCCCCCAGCGATTACGATCCCCGTCAGCGGCCCTGGTATCAAGGCGCTGAAGAAGCGCAAGAGACCATTATTACGGAACCCTACACAGACGCTCAAACGGGCGGGCTAATCGTTACCTTTGCCCGCCCTTTTTACCGTAATGGCCAACTGACCGCCGTCATCGGCGCTGACATTGCGATCACAGATGTCATCGAGATAGTCAGTGGTATCGCGCCCACAGATTCAAGCTTTGGCTTTTTAACCACTGACGACGGCACTCTGATCGCGCATCCTGACGCGGAGATGACACTCGAGCCATCCACGCGTTTGAGCGATGAACTTACCAACATCCGGCTTAACCAGATAGCCCAATCCGATGAACCCCAAGCACTTTCACTGCAAAACAGCGATAAGCTGTTGATGGGCAGTAACGTCGGTGGCAGCAGCGGCTGGCAGTTGATTGTTGCGCTAGACGAGCACGAGGCGACGGCCGGCCTGCGTGCCATCGCAACAACCTCTATAGTCACGCTGCTGATCGTGGCCGCGATCACGGCGGTGATCTTTGGTTTGTTGCTTTCTCTACTGTTACGCCGCTTGCTGGGGGTTCGTAATGCGATGGACGATATCGCCTCGGGAGAGGGTGACTTAACCCGACGCCTGCCCGAAGAGGGCAATGATGAGGTCACGCAAATTGCCAAGGCCTTCAACCGCTTTGTGGGCAAAATGGAAGCCGTATTGATTGATGTACGCACCAGCAGCGAGTCGGTTCACCACGCGGCCAACGAGATCGCCATGGGCGGCCAGGATCTATCCCGTCGTACCGATAACGCTGCCTCTAGCCTGCAGCAAACGTCCGCTTCCATTGAAGAAATCACCAGCACCGTACAGCACACCGCTGCCTCCGCCCAGGAAGCTAACAAGCTCTCTCAAACCGCCTCTGAAGTGGCCAACGAAGGCGGGAAAGTCGTGGCAAATGTGGTGACAACGATGGAAGACATTACCCACGCCTCCGATAAAATCGGTGAAATCGTCACGCTAATGAACAGCATTTCGTTCCAGACCAACCTGCTGGCGCTTAATGCTTCGGTGGAAGCCGCCCGTGCAGGCGAACATGGCCGTGGTTTTGCCGTGGTGGCCGACGAGGTACGCAAACTGGCCGGGCGCAGCAGCGAGGCCGCCAACGATATCCAGAAACTGATTGAAGACTCACAAACCCAAGTGAATAACGGCACTACTTTGGTGCGTAATGCCGGGGCGACTATGCAGGACATCGTCGCGCATATTACCCGCGTGACCGATGTCTTAGAAGAGATCAATGCGGCTACCAGCGAGCAGAGCGATGGTATCAATCAGGTCAACATCGCCGTCGCAGAACTGGATCGCATGACCCAAGAGAACGCGGCTATGGTTGAAGAGTCCACGACCGCCGCCGAGCAGCTAAAAGAGCAGGCCGACCACCTGGCAGGTACGATTAGCAGCTTCAAGCTGTCTCAACACCCGCCGGCGCCTCTAACCTCAAACTCGGCCAAGGCATTGCCATCGTTTTGAAGGATTAAGGAATCGGCGGCAGGGCAATATCGTCGCTGCGTTTGGCCCCGGCTGTCATTTCACGGCATAGGCGTAGGAACTCGCGCACGCCGGTGGTGAGGTATTTATGCCGGTGCCAGATAAACGTGAACTGACGCTTTAGATCCAACTCCGGCGTGGGCAGCGGCACCAAGCTGCCGCGCCGGAAGGCATCGCGTAGGGCCAAGCGCGAGACACAGCCAATCCCCACCCCCGACTCTACAGCACGCTTAATACCTTCCGTATGCTCTAGCTCCAGCAGGGTGTTAAACCGGCTGCGGCGGTGGCGGGCGGCGTGCTCCAGGGTCATCCGCGTGCCAGAGCCCTCTTCGCGCATAATCCAGTCTTCACGCAGCAGCTGGTCAAGCTCCAGGTGCTCACGGCCCGCCAACGGGTGGCGTGGCGAGCAAAACACGCACAGCTCATCTTCCACCCAGGGCTGGCTGATGATCATATCGTCGTCGCATAGCCCCTCGATCAGCCCTAAATCCAGCGAATGTTGACGCACGCCTTCGATAATGTGGCGTGTGTTGCGTACTGCCAAACGCACCCGGCTTCCAGGGTGAAGCTGCATAAAGTCACTGATGAGCAGCGTGGCCAAGTAGTTACCAATGGTCAGCGTGGCGCCCACATCCAGCGAGCCAACCCCCTGCTGCCCCCGTAGAAGCTCTTCGATCTCTTCACCACGGTCAAGCAGCGCGACTGCTTTGGGCAACAGCTGAAAACCCAGTGCGTTGAGCTTCAAGCGTTTTCCGATCCGGTCGAGTAGCTGGCAGTCGAACTGCCGCTCAAGCTCGGCCAGCGCCGTGCTGGTCGCCGATTGCGACATGGCCAGCGCCCGCGCCGCATGGGAAACGCTCTCGTGCTGGGCGACCGCCACAAAGACTTCCAACTGCCGCAGGGTATAGTGCATAGCGTCTGACCTTTATTTGATCTATATCTATTTTTCAGATAACCGTTATCAATATAATTCGCTTAACAGATATACCACCCTTTGCTTAGACTTGCTGACAACAGATTTAATCATTTTTATTCTTTTTAAGAATATGACCGATGCGATCAGCGCCAGCATCGGCTAATGGAGACAATGGCATGAGTAAGTTTGCTCTGGAAGAAGTGCTTAGCGTTCATCACTGGAACGAGACCCTATTTAGCTTCCGCACTACCCGCGAGCGTAGCCTGCGCTTCAAAACCGGCCAGTTTGTGATGATTGGCTTGGAAGTGAATGGCAAACCGCTGATGCGTGCTTACTCCATTGCCAGCCCCAACTACGAGGATCACCTGGAGTTCTTCAGCATTAAAGTGCCCGACGGCCCGCTCACTTCGCGCCTTCAGCACCTGAAAGTGGGCGACCAGATTATGGTTAGCCGCAAGCCCACTGGCACGCTGGTGTGCGATGATCTACTGCCGGGTCGTAACCTTTACATGCTCTCAACCGGCACCGGCTTGGCACCGTTTATGAGCTTGATTCAAGACCCGGAAGTCTACGAGCGCTTTGAGAAAATCGTGCTGGTTCACGGTGTGCGCGAAGTCTCTGAATTAGCCTACGCCGACTTCATCACCAAAGAGCTGCCAGCCCATGAGTACCTGGGTGAAGACATCGCTGAAAAGCTGGTCTACTACCCGACCGTTACCCGGGAAGAGTTCCATACCATGGGGCGCCTGACCGACCATATTCGTACGGGCAAGCTGTTTGAAGACACTGGCCTGCCGCCCATCGACCCGCGCCAAGATCGTGCGATGATCTGCGGCAGCCCCGCCATGCTGGACGATACCAGCGCACTCCTCGACGAGCTGGGCCTGAACATCTCGCCGCGCATGGGCGAGCCAGGCGACTACGTCATTGAGCGTGCGTTTGTCGAGAAGTGAGACGTAAGTAGTGAATCGTAATGAGTGAGTGGTGAATAGAAAAAAGTTTAGCCGCTATAGTGATGCATCACTCATACAAAGCCCCTGCTGGAGATGCTCCACAGGGGCTTTGTGCTACTTACCACTTACAATTTACAACTCACCAGCGTTTAAACCGCATCTTTGCCCGTTTCGCCGGTACGGATACGGATCACCTGCTCTAGCGGCATCACAAAGATTTTGCCGTCGCCGATTTTACCGGTGTTAGCTACCTGGGTGATGGCATCAATCACCTGCTCGGCCATATCGTCGTCCACAGCGACTTCCAGCTTCACTTTAGGCAGGAAGTCCACCACATACTCAGCACCGCGATACAGCTCGGTATGCCCTTTCTGGCGCCCAAAGCCCTTCACTTCCGTCACCGTAATACCCTGTACACCGATATCAGAGAGCGACTCGCGCACATCGTCGAGCTTAAACGGCTTGATAATAGCTGTGATCAATTTCATTACCATATCCTCTAACTGGGTGGCCGTGATGGGGTCGGGTTGCATGGCTGCGCGTGTCGCAACCGATGACCGCTAACTACCAGCATACACCGCTATTGGCAGAGAATAAAAAAGCCTCCCACTAAGGGGAGGCCGTAAGGAGCACGCCAGCTCACTTGATCAGCATTAAGTTATTTCTTAATGCCGCTGTTTATTTCTTAATACCGCTCTTTATTTCTTAATACCAAACTCGGGATAAGCTTCAAGACCGCACTCGGCGATATCCACGCCTTCGTACTCTTCTTCTTCGCTAACCCGGATACCCATGATGGCTTTCAAGATCAGCCATACCACTAGGCTTGCCAGGAAGACCCAAGCGAAGATACCCACGATACCGATGATCTGAGCTCCAAACGATGCACCGTCATTGTTCAGCGGCACTGCCAACACGCCCCAGATACCGACAACACCGTGAACCGAGATCGCGCCGACCGGATCATCCAGCTTCACTTTATCGAGAGTGACGATGGCTGCTACCACGATGATGCCGCCAATCGCGCCAATAATGGTAGCGCTCAGTGCGGTCGGAGAGAGCGGATCAGCGGTGATTGCCACCAAGCCAGCCAGTGCACCGTTCAACGCCATGGTCAGGTCGGCTTTACGGAACCACAGTTTGGCCAGAATCAGTGCGGCAATCACACCACCTGCCGCCGCAGCGTTGGTATTCACAAACACTTGCGCCACATTGTTAGCAGAATCAACCGCCGCCAGCTTGAGCTCAGAACCGCCGTTGAAACCGAACCACCCCATCCACAGGATGAAAGTACCCAGCGTTGCCAACGGCATGTTGGCGCCTGGAATAGCGTGGATTGAGCCATCTTTACCGTATTTACCTTTACGTGGGCCCAGCACAATCACACCTGCTAGCGCTGCAGCCGCACCGGCAAGGTGCACAATGCCTGAACCCGCGTAGTCAGAGTAGCCCACTTCAGACAACCAACCGCCGCCCCAGGTCCAGTAGCCAGACACCGGGTAGATAACCGCGGTCATGACCACAGCAAAGGCCAGAAACGCCCAAAGTTTCATACGCTCGGCAACCGCGCCCGACACAATCGACATAGCGGTCGCAACGAAAACTACCTGGAAGAAGAAGTCGGAACGCATGGAGTAGTAAGGTGCGTCGTCGCCACCTGCGGTCACCGCATCCACGCTGTTTTCAGCGCCAATCAGGAAACCCAGGTTGGGTAGGAAGCCGCCCGCGCTGCTGGAGTACATGATGTAGTAGCCCACCAATAGATACATGGTGCAGGCAATCGCAAACAGCGCGATGTTTTTGGTGAGGATTTCAGCGGTGTTCTTGGAGCGTACCAAGCCCGCTTCTAGCATGGAGAAGCCAGCGGCCATCCACATGACGAGCACACCACATATTAGAAAGTAGAACGTATCGAGCGCGTAGCTCAGATCAGTCAACTCATTCATTGTAAGTTCCCCGTTGAACTATAGAAATGATCCGAAAAAACAGCGTTAAACGGCGTCTGCACCGCGTTCGCCTGTCCGAATCCGAATAACGTCTTCAAGCGGTGTCACAAACACCTTGCCGTCGCCGATCTTGCCGCTATTAGCCGCACTGCAAATAGCATCTAGCACGCTTTCTAGGCGAGCATCGTCCACGGCCACTTCCACTTTTACCTTGGGTAGAAAGTCGACGACGTATTCCGCGCCACGATACAACTCGGTATGCCCTTTCTGACGGCCAAAACCTTTAACTTCAGTGACCGTAATGCCCTGAACGCCGTTGTCGGCTAACGCCTCACGGACGTCGTCGAGCTTAAATGGCTTGATGATAGCGGTGATGAGTTTCATCCCGGATCTCCCCTGCTGGATAAGTCCTGCTAGATTGGTAGCGGCACAGCCGCCAGAATAAGCACCTGAACCGATAATGCGCATACTGTGCCAGCTGACTTTTTTTTCTTATAATTCAGACTACTAGCCAACAACCACAGCACACTTCAGCGCTAAGTCTGGGCAAATTCATTCTCTCATCACCGCTATTGCACCAAAAAAGAGCGTAAGCAAAAGTTGCCTGCTCCATTTCGATGCAAACCATTCGCTTAACAGGAAATTCACGCGGCGCATGCGAATTCGCCAACTGTTGCGTATCCTTATCGGTAAGCAGTTTTTATAGATGTTCATTTAGCGAGTTAAGGAGAGAGCAGCGATGGCGCCTCAAGACCGCATTAGCCGACTGGCCCAGCAGATTGGCGACCGTTTACAAAACGCTTCCCAGGCACCGGAAGATATTCAAAAGGGCGTGCAGCAAGTCGTACGCGGCGCCTTTGATCGCCTGGAGCTTGTCTCACGGGAAGATTTCGACATTTTAATGGACGTACTGCAGCGCACTCGGTCTCGGGTAGAGGCATTAGAGCGCCAGGTCGCCAACCTTGAAGCCGCCGTTGAAGCGTCAACGACCTCCACTGCCACACCGGTGGAAGCAGAAGTGCCGCCAGTGCCAACCCCCGAACCAGATACCGATACCGATACCGATACCGAGCAGAAGAATAAGCCCGCTTAACGCTTTGGCTTCATAAGCAGCAATAGAGCAATGGCCTATTGCTGCATTTATCAGCAAACCATCGCCCCCGCATAAACACGAATCACTATCGTTGACTTTGTGTTTCCGAGTGATACTCTCCGCCTCTTAACTCCTCACTGTTCGCGGATTGTTCACCATGTACGCGCTTCCATTTACAAAATCGCCTTTCCCCAAGTCGCCTTCTTCAACTGCTGCACTTATCGGCACTGGTCTGTTACTGGGTTTCTCCAACAGCATTTTCGCCCAAAACACGACCTCCGACGCGGACGCCGCCGACACCATGGTGGTCGTAGGCTCCCGTACGCCCACCCAGATCAGCCAAATTCCCGGTGCGGTATGGGTAATTGACAAAGAGATGCTGCAACAACAGACCCGCAATGGTGCAGACCTCAAGACGGCATTGGGGCGTCTGGTTCCAGGGCTAGATCTGGCACCGCAAGGGCGCACCAATTATGGGCAAAATATGCGCGGTCGTGGTGTGCAGGTGCTTATCGATGGTGTATCGCTGAACAGCTCCCGCGGGCTTTCACGCCAATTCGATGCCATCGACCCCTTTAACATTGAGCGGGTGGAAGTTCTCTCCGGCGCCAGCAGCCTTTATGGCGGCGGCGCGACCGGGGGGTTGATCAATATCATTACCCGCAAAGGCGAGGAAGGCCTTAACTGGCGCACCGAAGCAGGCATCACCACCGGCTTCAACAACAGCAATGACCTGGATCGGCGCCTGTCGCAATCGATCAGCGGCGGCAACGAGCGGGTTCAAGGCTACCTGGGCACTGCCATTGGTGATAACGGCCGCCAGTATGATGGCAGCGGCCAAGAGATCTTCCCCGATATCGCCCAAACCGACCTGCAGGACAACCGCAGTATTGATGTACTGGGCAATCTCTCCTTCCAATTGAGCGACGAGCAGAGTTTGGAGCTGGGCGCCCAGCTGTATCGTTCCGGCTACGAAGGCGATCGCGGCGTTTACTTTCCCAACCTCGACGCGGCGACACCCAACCTGAACAATGCCGAGATTCGCGACGGTTACCGTTCAGAACGCGACCCAGAAACCGACCGCAAGCTGGTCAACGTCAACTATCACCACGCCAACCTATGGGGGCAAAATTTCTACCTGCAGGCGTTTCACCGTGAGGAGGAATCCAGCTTCCAGGCTTTTCCCTACCCTGTCTCGGACGGCCTGCAGTTTCGCGCATCGCAACAAAACACCGATTTAAGTGGCATTAAGGCGCTCTTCGAGTCGCGCCTGGGTGACGACGTTTCGCTAACCTACGGCCTCGATATGGATCGAGAAACCTTCGATGCCAGCCAAATGCTGTTCGATACCGACATCTCGGACGCCTCCGGCGGCCTGGTGCAACAGGCATCGGGAGTTGAGCCCCGCTACCCCGGTTATCAGGTGGACGGGCTGTCAGGCTTTGTGCAGGGCGACTGGCAAGCCACTCAGGCACTTAAACTCTCTGCCGGTTTGCGCCAGCAGCACATGGATGTCCAAGTGGATGAGTTCCAGGGGATCCCTGGCGGCGAAAATGACTACGAAGCGACCCTGTTCAATACCAGCGCCCTCTATGATCACCGCAACGGCCACCAGAACTGGCTGCAGTTCAGCCAGGGCTTCGAGCTGCCAGACCCCGCCAAGTACTACGGCAAGAGCCCTGAGGTGAGTGTCGACAATAACCCCCTGTCTGCCATCGAGACGGACCAGGTAGAGCTTGGCTGGCGCTACCAAGGGGGCAGTTGGACGGCCCAGACAGCGCTTTACTACGCTTGGTCAGACAAGGCGGTGGAGAACGCCGAGGATCTAAGCGTTAGCGTAGTGGACGAGAAGAAGCGCGACTTCGGCCTGGAAACCGCCGTGACCCGTTACTTCGACAATGGCCTGGAGGCCGGGGGCACTCTGCACCTGGTGCGCTCCGAGCAGGAGAACGACCAGGGCGACTGGGAGAAGCGTGACGCCCGCTATGCCTCGCTCTCTTCTGCCACCGCCTTTATCGGCTGGACAGATTATGTTCGCTCGGCGCGCTTGCAAGCCAACCATAACTTCGACCTAAAAGACGATGCCGACCGCGAGATCGAAGGCAATACCACCCTCGACCTATCGCTCAGCCAGGAAACCGACTTAGGTACCGTCAGCCTGGGCGTGCAGAACCTGCTGGATGATCAGTACTCCACCGTTTGGGGCCAGCGAGCCGCGATGTTTTATTCGCCCTACTACGGCCCAGAATACCTCTACGACTACCAGGGTCGCGGGCGCACTTACACCCTGAACTGGTCGATGGCTTACTGAGCACCGGTTCGCTCACCACTGATAACCGAGCAAGGGCGAGATAATGGTAATGGAAGTGGGAATGGCAGCACCCGACTCGATAACGTCCTATGGCGCGCCACTCACCACCCATGACTTGCTGGCGCTTGGTCAGCGCTTCGGGATTGACTACCGCTTTCCCGAAGCGCCCGACCGCGCCCAGCCAGCGCCGTGCGTGGCCCGCGGGCGGGTGATGGATGTCGAGATAAACCCCACACTGCGGGTGACCCACTCGGACCTTGACGTCCTGCACGCCTACGCCTCCACCTCCCGGCGTTCCGCTGCGTGGTTTCTCAGTGTCATCCTTGAGGGCCGTATCCAAGTGGGGCTCGGTCACCAGTCGTTTCAGTTGCAGGCCGGCGACGCCTTCAGCGCGCATTTCAACGAGCAGACCGGGCTTGATGTCTTCCAGCCCGCACCACAGCGTTTACGCATCCTGAATATATCGATACTCGCTTCCACCGGGCCTCTCTCTTCCTTGCCCATCAACGTTGCGCCTCCAGCAGCCCCCATGCTGCATATATGGAAAGTACCGCAGCTCCTTCACCATAGCCTGGAGACGGCACTGGCTTCGAACTGGCCTGCAGAGCGACAGCGCCTGTTATGGCAGGGTCTAACGCTCCAGTTGTTAGCCCATGGGCTGCCTGCCGATTGCCTTGCGCCCAACGACGAAGAGCAAGCAGTCAGCTTCCCATCGGGTCTTTCCCATCGCGACCAACAATGCCTGGAACGTCTGCGCCAGCAGCTCGAAGAGTACCCCAACCAGGCGTATCGGCTAGAGCAGTTGGCCAGCAACGCCGCGATGAGCCCTAGTAGCCTACGCAGCAAGTTTCAGCGCTGTTACGGCTGCTCAATATTCGACTATCTACGCCGTTGCCGTCTGGCCCAAGCGCAGGCGTACTTGCGCAAAGGTTATAGCGTGCAGCAGACCGCTCATGCCTGTGGCTACCGCCACGCCACCAACTTTGCCACCGCTTTTAAGCGCGCCTTTGGCATTGCGCCCCATGAGGTGCACAACCGCCACTAAGGTCGCTGCGTTGTTGTAGCAGCGGTAAGTTCCACTGTTTGACGCTTTTTGGCAGCGTGCATACGTCTTTTATCATTACCCATACCTTTCACAAGCGAATAAGCGCAATAATTCTCATTAACACATTGGTTAATTGATTCTTATTGCAGGTGCTCCCCATGTTCATCCCCCATCACCGCTTTCTACGCACTCCTATCAGCGCCGCCGTTATCGCCTCACTGGCCGTTTCCCCGCTGCATGCTCAGGAAAGTACCGAACTGGAAACGGTCACCGTCACCGCCCAGCAGGCTGCCACCAAGGTAGAAACGCCGACGATCGAAATCCCCCAGAGCGTTTCCACCATTACCCGCGAACAGATGGATAACCGCGGTGTAAGCACCGTGCAGCGCGCCACCGACTACACGCCCGGTGTTTACAGCAATCAGGTAGGCGCCTCCAATCGCTTCGACTACCTGGTACTGCGCGGGTTTTCTGACGGCAGTTTGAGCAATACCTTCTTGGATGGCCTAAAAGTCATGGGCGATGCCAACTCCCATAGCAGTATGCGCATCGACCCATGGTTTTTGGACAGCATAGAAGTCGTCCGCGGTCCCGCCTCGGTGCTCTATGGACGCGCCTCTCCAGGCGGTGTGGTCGCCTTAAACAGTAAACGGCCGGAATTTGAACAGGGCGGGGAACTGCGCTTTCGAGTGGGCAACAACAACCAACGCAGCGCCGCGTTTGACCTCACCGGGCCAATTGGCGCAGAGCAGCGGGTGGCCTTTCGCCTGACCGGGATTGCCAGCGCCGCGGATACCCAGTTTGGCCCGGCAGAAGAAGAGCGCTACGCCATTGCGCCACGCCTCACCTGGGATATGACCGACGACACCAGCCTCACCGTGGAGGCGTATCTGCAGGATGAGCCGGAAGGCGGCTACCACTCCGGCGTCCCCTATGAAGGGGCCGTGGACGCCCACAATGGCCGCAAGATCAGCAATAATTTTTATGATGGTGAAGAGGATTACGACACCTATGAGCGCACCCAGCGCATGTTCGGCTACACCCTGGAGCACCGTTTTAACGACCAGGTGAGCGGCCGCCAGTTGATGCGCTACCTCAATTCAGACGTAGTGCTCAATCAGGTCTACGGCTATGGCTGGGTATCACCGGACTCTGACGAACTCACTCGCTACTACTCCGGCAGCAATGAATCGCTGGAGGCCTGGACCCTCGACAACCAGCTGGAAGCGAACGTCAGCAGTGGCTTTATGGATCACACATTGCTGTTTGGGGTAGATTACCAGCAGCGGAAAAACGACGTGTCGTGGCCCACGGGGTATTTCCAGCCGCTCAATGCTTTTAACCCTGTTTATGGTAGCGACCCCATCGAGTTTTACGCCCCCGTGCGCGAACGCCATGAGATCGACCAGACCGGTGTCTACCTGCAGGACCAGATAGCCATGGATAACTGGCGCTTCACCCTGGGCGGCCGCTACGACTGGGTCAATATCGACAATGCCAACCGCGATAGCGGTGACACCAGCTCCCTCAGCGATACCCAGTTCAGTGGCCGCGCCGGGGTGGTCTACCTGTTTGATAACGGCGTGGCGCCCTACTTGAGCTACTCCACGGCCTTCACCCCCACCAGCTTCGTGGATGAGAGCGGCGATTTGCTATCCCCAATGGAAGGTGAACAGTGGGAAACCGGCGTTAAGTACCAGCCTAACGGCAGCCAAAACCAATACAGTGCGGCGCTATTCCATATCCGTCAGGAGAACGTTGCTACCAAAGAGCAGCCCAACGACCCTTACCGCGCCGTAGGCGAGATCGAATCCCAAGGGCTGGAGCTGGAAGCGCAGACCCAGCTAACGGATACCCTCTCGGTTCAGGCGGGCTATAGCTTCACCGATATCACCTACGCCAAAAGCGACGACGGCAACCAGGGCAATAACGCCATTTATTCACCCCGCCATCAAGTGCAGCTCTGGGGCCACTACCAGGCCAACGACGGCTGGCTGAACGGCATAGATATGGGCGTCGGCGTACGCCACTACGCGGATATCGCCGCTGACCGGGCCAACACCGAAACCGTGCCCGACTACACCCTGGTGGATGCCACCATTGGCTACGACCTGAGCCATGTTGGCGTTAAAGGTGTCGAAACACGCTTAAACGTGAGCAATCTGCTCGATAAGGACTATGTAGCCTCCTGCAACTCGCTTGAGTACTGCTACTTTGGCGCCGAGCGCGGCGTAACCGCCAGCGTTCACTACCGTTTCTAAGCGCCGATTCTAAGGCCTCTTTCCAAGCCCTTATACTAAGCATCGTTAAGTAATCGTGATCTCACCTGCCCAGGCCACTTCGCCTGGGCATTTTTTACTTAAATGCCAGTTTGCAAACAATAAATATTATCGTTTAAATGTATCTCTTATTTTTCCGGATGGCCTCTCACCACCATGCGCCACACCTCCCTGTTCTGTTTGCTCGCGCGCTGCGGGCTGTTTGCCGCCTGCCTGCTGAGCGTTTCTAACGCCCAGGCCCAGTGGGCCACAGTTGACTGGACGATCGCCGAAACCTTGCTGGCTATTGACGCGCCTGTCAGCAGCGTCGCGCAGCAGAGTGACTACCGTGCCTGGGTAGGCGAACCGCGCATTCCTGATAACGTTAGCGATATGGGACTGCGCACCCAGCCCAACCTGGAGCTGCTAGCCCAGGTGCCACCAGAGCAGACGCTGATTTCGCCAATGTTCGCGGGTTTAACGCCACGCTTGGAGAAAATTGCGCCAGTCACTTTGTTCTCGCTCTACTCCCCCGGCGCCGATACCTGGCTGGAGATGCAAAAACTGACCCATGAGCTGGGTGAGTTCACCGAGCACCAGCCCCAGGCCGAGCAGCTTATTGAAGACACCCAAGCCTTGATGACCACACTGCGTGAATCCCGGCCCCTCTCTCAGTCAGAAATCACGCCGCTGCTGATGGTGCAGTTTATGGATGCCCGCCACGTGAGGGTGTTTGGGGAAAACAGCTTGTATAACGCCGTACTGGAACAGCTCGACCTCCCCAATGCCTGGGATCAAGCCACGAATGCGTGGGGATTTGCGCTGGTGGGGGTTGAAGCACTGGCGCGCTACCCAGAAGCAACGCTGGTGATCATCGACCCACTGCCCGCCGGGGTCGAGGAGAAGCTTGCAAAAAGCGGCCTATGGCAGCAACTCCCCAGCGTCAGACACGACAGGATAGTTCACCTGCCGCCGGTGTGGAGCTTCGGCGCGCTCCCCTCCGCCCAGCGCTTTGCCCGTGAGCTGACCGCGGCACTGGAGACAGATTAGCCACTAGGACAGTGGGTAGCGGGATGTGAAGCCTGTGAAACAATAGCGCTCACATTATGCCGCCATTAGTTTTCGTCACCATCAGCCTCAAATAGCGTATTGATACGTTCAACTTCACTCATTGAGGCTTGCTGTAAGGCTTTCCAGCTGTCCGGTGGGTTGCCACTGCTGAGCATTTTCTGAAAGACAGAATAAGCATCATGCTTACTGCCGTAAGCGCGTTTTGTAGCGTCATCATTGACCCACGCGTAAATAATGATTTTGCTTGCAGCATCGTAGCGAAAGAACAGCCGGTACTGCTGGTAGAACTTTGCTCGTTGCCAATGAGTGTGCTCTGCGCCAAGCGTGTTCCCTTGGCGGTATTGAGTGCCTGATGGATCCTGCGGAATATCATTCAAGGCCAGCTTCATGATCGCTGCTAGGCGCTTGGTGGCCGCCTTGTTGCGATAACCGGCAGGATCTTTCGATTGAAGGTGTCTCACCTTCACGGTGAGTGCTTCGACTTGATCCAAAAACACCGGATGGGCATAAATCGTCCATCCGTTAACCTTCAGAGGCTTCATTCGTCGTCAGCATCCTCTTCCAGCGTCTCTTCGAGGTCTACCTCAATACCTGCGGTAAGCCGTTCGGCCTCGGCAAAGCTACTGGCAGTCACCGTGCGAATATTTTCTGGGTGCACCAGAAGATCGCGCTCCAGAAAATTAAGGAAGTTGACCACCACAGGGTCGTGCTTGGCTTCATCACTTGCTCGGGAAAGCACCACTTCACCATCTGGACGCACGGTGTAATGGATACGGTCTCGGCGTTTCAGCTTTAGCGCCCGGCGAATCGATGCCGGAACAGTCGTTTGATAGCGATCTGTCAGAGTTGAATCGTCTTCGATAAGCGTGCTCACTGTCGCTCCCCGCTTGATAGCAATGCAAAGGTAATGCATACAAAGTTAATGCAAGCGCATTACCTCGTCAAGTTACCCCCAGCTTCTTTAAGCCGGTTTCTTAAGCTCTACCAAAGCGTTCTTAATTACGATAGGTTAGACACTTAAGGTAAAGTAGAGCTCGCTTACATTGGGGTTAGAGCTCTTAGCAAACAACAGCGAGGGAGTGCAATGACGCTAGCCATTGTCGCCACGCGGGCAGGCGTAGGTTTAGATGCACCAGCGGTGCATGTTGAGGTGCATCTGGCTAACGGCTTGCCGGGTCTAACGCTAGTGGGCCTGCCGGAAACGGCGGTAAAAGAGAGCCGCGAGCGGGTGCGTAGCGCGCTCGTCAATGCAGGCTTCGATTTCCCTAATACGCGACGTATTACGCTTAACCTCGCCCCTGCCGACTTGCCCAAAGAGGGCGGCCGCTTCGATCTGCCTATCGCCCTGGGTATTCTCGCCGCCTCCGGCCAAATTCCCGTGGAAGCGTTGGAAGGCATGGAGTGTGCGGGCGAGTTAGCCCTGGATGGCAAGCTGCGCGCCGTGCCGGGCATACTGCCCTTTGCCCTTGCCACACGACGAGCAAAGAAAGCGTTGATTGTTCCCCGCGACTGCGCCGATGAGGCCGCCCTGGCAGGCGATTTGCCGGTGCTGCCTGCCGATACTCTCTGGCAGGTAGTGGCGCACTTACTCGACCAAGAGAAGATACCCCCGCACAAGCTCAGCGCCTCGGTGAAAACCACCGCCCCAGTGGATGACCTCGCCGATGTGCGCGGCCAGCAGCAGGCCCGCCGTGCGCTGGAAGTCGCGGCGGCCGGTGGCCATAACCTGTTGTTTGCAGGCCCGCCGGGTACCGGCAAAACCATGCTGGCCAGCCGCCTGCCGGGCATTCTGCCGCCGCTCTCTGAGGAGGATGCCCTGGAAGTCGCTGCCGTGCGTTCGGTTTGCGGGCTACCGCTGGAAGCCGACTGGGGTAAGCGGCCGTTTAGGCAGCCCCACCACAGCGCCAGCGGCGCCGCCCTGGTTGGTGGCGGTTGTCATTTTCAACAATTGTTGCGACTAAACAATAATTGCTGCGACAATCTCTATGTTGAGTTTACATAGAGCACGCCCTTGTGACCGTTTCTCTCAAACAATCCAGAACCTTTAGCTTTCAAGATGGCACCCTTAAAGACGAAACTGAGCGCTTGGTCGTTTGGTGGTACGGGCCTATCTTCAAAAATATCCGCTCACAAAGCGTCCCTAAAATTTATGTATTTTTAAGACCTATTGATCAGGAGAACAAATTAGGAGACGTGATTAAGCGAACGACGGTCTTAACGCATGTCGGACTATTGAGAATCGGCTCCGTCTGGGAAAAGGGCGTGAGCAACTCCCGCATCGCATTTGAGGAGAAAACATTCCCTGTTTCGTTCTCTCCGGGCGGCTGGCGGATTGTCTCCTTAGACGACTTGCACAAAGCAGGGCGCAGCCTCTATACCTCCTTTCATGAGGCAAGCTATTTACCGCTGGACAGAAAACACAAATCGTACCTGATTGAATTTGACCTCCCAGATGGCAAACATCTGCTCATCCCTTGCACCGAATTTTTTGCACGCGTTTACGGTCGATCATCTGAAATCAAGCGTGTGCTCGCCACTTACTGTTGGGAGGAGGTCAAAGAACGGCTTTATCGACCGCTTAATGCGCCCCCATCGCCAGGTACCTGGCCTGTCAGATTTACATATCGTGTTCATAGGCACGATGCGATTTTGCTCGCGCACATGCTGTACGACCCCTATGCCGAACAAGCTGCCAGAGATATTTATGCGCAGACTGAAGCCAGCTTCCCCCAAGATAAGATGCTTTTAAAAGTCACTCCATGGTTTCAAGGCAGCGGGGAAATCTCTGTTTCTGGCGTTCCAATTGATGGTGGCAACACATTCCTAGGCTTGCAGATATTAGGCTGTACGCAGCCCGATGGTGCCACGATCCACCGTGAAAGAGAGAAATCAACGACAGTACCAGCCACCGATGGCGACGATGCCCCCTCTCAGTTCCCCTATCATCAGCTTCAAGACATCCCCGATGTCATTGACCTGACGGATGATGACGAGCCCGACCATGGTTCTTCCTGGCTAGACCTTACTGAGGACGAATTCGTTATTTTAGGTAAGCCTCGCGCCGTCTTGGATAAACGATATACCCGAAAAAACGTGCCCGATACACGAGGCGTCCCCGTTCCGGGTGACGAAACCATTTTCTCCACTGGGGAGCCACATGGGTCAGGGAAGGGAGTGGGACAAGCGTCTATTCATGCTCCTATTACACTGGAATCACAGGGCTTTCTACGTGATATGTGGAATGCGCTTCTCTATTTACAATCGGCCTATCCCGCAACGATTCGTGGCGTTAGCTGGTTTACCTTTGAAGACGGATTCAGCACTTCTCCTGACCCTCGGTTAATCAGCCTCGAACCTTTCGAAATAGACGAGGAGGTGGAAACGTCAGTCGCTAATTGGGTTTACATTGATACTCAGACCAAGGTACCTCGCGGGGTGCTCGTCGTTCGGGTGCATGTGTTAGATCAAACGCTCTATCTCATGGAGATCCAACGACGCCCTCCAAAACCCAGAGCTGGCGGTAGCGAGGAGGCATCCAAGCCTCCTTCCTATAAAGGTTTAGTCTTCACGCTGAGCCACCAAGGCAGCTTCGAGCAGTGGTTACGCCAAGTGCTGTCTAACGTGCGGCACGTAGAAGGTGTTGTCCAAAAACTAGTTGGTCACTGCCCAGGATTCGCCGATACGTTCAAGCACCCTAAATCCAAAAAGGAACAGATACCCTGCGAAGCCTCTGTGTTAAATGCTTTTAGCAAGGTCAGTATTGGTCGCAGTGACTTAGCATAGGTACTATTTGCCACCTTTATGAGTAGCGGTGTCTGTTTTGTCGGTAAGAGCAACCTGTACACCCCGTGTGCAGGTTGCTCTTCTGACGAAGAGCCGATACGGCCATCCCTTCAGTGGCGGGCGAGGATCTTCGCTGCGATGGGCGAAGTGATCATTTGAATCACGGCAAAAAAAGCGGCTGGAATTGCGATCTCTGATGGCAAGCCAGAAGCAGCGACAAACGCTGCAGCGATGCTGAATTCCTTTTTACTGACCGTGAAAAGATAGGTAATCACCTCTTTGCGATCAGAGGTGAGTAACCGTGAGGACATACCTACCAGGTACCCAATCAAATTGAGGCACAGGGCCGCGCCCGCAATCACAAACGCATACCAGCCATAGCCAATGATCGTGGTGGCATTCGGCCCGACCACGGCGAGTAGGATCAGCAGATACAGAATCGACCCTATCCCTGCATACGCTGAATCATGCCGTGCAAAGAAAGCCGAGAACCTTGTACGCAAGCTGACCCCAATCACGGTAGGAAGAAGCACGATTAGTGTTAATTCAAGAATAATTGATCCAAGCGGCACGTCTAACTGAAGGCCGGTGAGCCATAAAAACAGGAAGGGAACAATAAACGGACATAACGCGGTGTTGACTGCGTTGAAAACAGCGGCAAGCGCCACATTGCCTTTCGCCATCAGTACCAAAAGAGGAGAAGACACATCTGTCGGCAGCGTGCCGAGCAAGGTTTGGCCAGCAGCCAGCGGGCCGCTTCCAAAAAATAGACGGCCCGTTAGCCACCCGGCAATCGACATAGGCCCATAGACCAGCCCCAATGCCAACAACTGCCGTGACGGCTTTCGGAACACGATGCGCACTGCATGCGCATCGAATGTGAGGCTGATAATCAACATCAGTAATGCCAGTAATGGCCCAATCGCGAACTTAAGCATTATTCCGGTGGCCGGAAAGAGTAAGCCTCCCCCCGCGACGACGATTACAAACCAGACAAGGTGCGCCTCGACAAAATAAATGAATCTACCCATGGTGGATTGGACGTTACCGGTTGAAGTGGATTGAGCCCCGCACCTAAAACATGATCACCTTCGGCCCAGCACACAAAGGCTCCTTGGTAGCTAGGGACGTGCTTCCCAATCCAGCGATGCAAATAGATAATGCTCAAGGGTTGAAGCTTTAGTTGCTAGAGGTTTTATAGTACCAAGAACAGATAATTCGAGAGAAGGTAACAGATGGGACATCATCATGATCATCCCCACATTGATCCTGCCTCTGGCGACCGGCGCGTCAGCATCTCCATTTGGGCCAATGGGCTCTTAACCATCGCTCAAATCGTCGGTGGCATTATGGCGGGGAGCCTATCGCTGATCGCTGATGCGTTACATAACTTTTCTGACATGGCAGCA